>JAABUB010000070.1 GCA_011389575.1 Desulfotignum sp.
AACGATACCGGCATCCCTGACATAATCGATCAGGGCCTGGCGGTCTCCCCTGGGATACGGCCCAGGTGCAGAAACCGGCTCCAGGGCCGGCATTACAGGATCAAAATGGCCCAACCGCTTGTCGGCAACACCCCGGTAGTCTGACAGCTGGATATGGGGGTTGTATCCCATGGCAGATATATCTGCTATGAGTTTTGACAGGCGCAGGGCCTCAGATTCACTGTCCCTGTAATGCATCAATTCAGGGGTTTTTTCCACAAAACGGGTATCATACAGACCGGACCGGAACACCGGGTCAGCCACAATTTTCTGGTGAAAGGGAATGGTGGTTTTCACACCGCCGATGATGTATTCCTTCAAAGCCCGGTTCATCACAGCCAGAGATTTTTCCCAGGTTTCGCCATGGGCGATGAGCAAAGAGGCAGCGGAATCATAATTGGAGGGAAATTCATACCCGCCTGCAATACACGAATCCAGCCTGACTCCGGGACCGCCAGGAGAGATATACCGGGCAATGTGACCGGCATTGGGGGCAAAATCATTTCTCGGATCTTCACAATTGATGCGCACCTGGATGGCATGGGCTGTGGGCCGTGTTTTTTCATCGGTGAACCGCAGCCGCGACCCGAATGCAACCGCAATCTGCTCTTCCACAAGGTCGATGCCGTAGCGGCACTCGGTAATGCCGTGCTCCACCTGGAGCCGGGTATTCACCTCGATAAGATAGGGATTCTGGTCATCATCCACCAGAAATTCCACCGTGGCAAGAGAATAATACCCCACTTCCCTTACCAGGGCTTTGGCATATTCCTTGAGCCGGTGCCGCAGGTCTTCGGTCATTTTCGGCCAGGGGGACGGGGTGATCTCCACCAGTTTCTGGTGGTTTCTCTGCACGGTACAGTCCCGTTCATCAAAGGCAAACACATTGCCGTGCTGGTCGGCAATGACCTGGATTTCTATATGGCGCACGGATGTGAGCAGTTTTTCCACGTAGATCCTGGGATTTCCAAAGGAGGCCTGGGCCAGGACCGCAGCTTTGGAAAAAGCGGTTTCCAGCTGGTCCATATCATAAATTTCATAAATGCCCCTGCCGCCGCCGCCGCCTTCTGCCTTGAGCATGACCGGCAGCCCCAGATCCAGGGCGATTTTTCTGGCTTCGTGCATTTCAACCGCATCAAGTGATCCCGGTACCACCGGAACCCCGAGCTTTCTGGCAAGTTCTCTGACCTGGACCTTGTTGCCCAGAAGTGTCATGGGCTCGGTGGGCGGGCCAATGAACAAAATGCCTTTTTTGGCACATTTCCTGGGAAATCCCGCATCTTCTGAAGCAAATCCCCATCCCGGATGAACCGCCACCACATCCTGTTCTTTGGCCAGTTCCAATATCCGGTCGATTTCCAGATAGGCCCGGGGATTTTCCCCCAAAAGGATCAATTCCTGTGCGCCTGAAGTGAAAGGGGCGGTTTTGTCGACATCGGTAACGGTTAAAACAGGTACAGCCATGAGTTCTTCTCTGATGGACCGGATGATGCGCCTTGCCGTGATACCGCGGTTGGCTACCAGGATTTTTTTGCCGGTAATTTCTTTGACCACCTGTTCAAATGTTTTTTCTTCCATGTAATACTCCTTAGGGTGTAATCATATCATCCTGGGGTGGATGGTTCCTGAATCGATGAGCGATATGCCCGTTGCCGTCCGGATGCAAAGCCTTCCTGCAAGATCTACTCCCAGAATTCTGGCAGGTCCGTCATTTTTGCCGGTATTTTCCACAACCACGGTCTGGTCTTTCCAGGCAAGATGGGCATCAACCTTTTGGGCAACCAGGGCCGGGTCTGATATCAGGGCTGGAAAGGTTTGCATGATCTGCGTCAAACACAGATTCCACAGCCTGAAAATTGTCAAATCTACACCAGATTGTTGTAAACATCCAGCCCTGATGTGAAAAAAATTTTCCGTGCCGCTGTTTTCCGGTGCTGCACACAGGTTCATGCCGATACCGGCCACCATTTTTTTTTGTTTTTCCTCTACCAGTATTCCCCCCACCTTGCACGGACCCACCATGATATCATTGGGCCATTTTATCAAACCAGGCACACCCAGAGATTCCAGAGTGCTGATCAAAGGCAGTGCCAGGGCCATGGTCACCAGGGTACCCAGGTTGCGGGCTGCATCAGGCAGCCGTATGGCAGCAAACAGGTTTCCGGAAACAGACACCCACTGTCTGCCCATTCTGCCCCTTCCCCGGGTCTGGTTTTCTGCAAGGACCCAGGCATATTCCGGAAATCTGCCGGCCCCGTACAATTCCCAGGCAAGGTCCATGGCAGAACCGCAGGTTTTTGTCACAAAACCGGGGCATCCCTGCCAATTTCGGCTGACAAGCCCTGTAGATGCATGGTTATGATTTTTCAGATACATACGCCTATATTCCTGATCCGGTCCACATCCTGCTCCTGAAAACCGGACAGGGTGCTATTTTTTTTTCTGGTGGTCCCTGCCCAGGTGAAATGGACAATGACATCCAGACCATATGCAAAAATTTCCGACCCCAGCACATCCGGGCTCAAAGACGGGTTTCCCCCGGGATTATCGGTAATGGAGACAGCCGATATCCGGCCGTCTGCAAAAGCATCCCTGGCAATGCCTTTGAGGGTGTCGGTATTTCTTCCTTTGGATTCACGGCCGGGAACCAGTTCCAGGGTTACCACAAAATTTTTTGGGTTGAGCAGCTCATCTTTGAATATTCTCAGCGTGGCGGTTCCTTTTTATCCGGATCACGGCAAGCAGCCAAAAGGGTGACATATCATATCCTTATTTTCAAACAAAACCATGTTTGGTGTCAAATAAAAAAACATGGTTTACATATTTTCGGGTCCATACCTGTTTTTTTGCTGCAAAGTATTTGCCCCGGGTCGGGTATATCCTGTTTATTTATTTGACAATTGTTAATCTTTGGGTAAAATAGGCATTTATTTAATAAATATTTGTGGAAGGCAGCGCCCCTGTCCACAAAAACAGGAGATGACAATGAAGATTCTAACCTTACAGGGCAGTGCCCGGAAAAAAGGCAACACTGCAACTGTGCTTGGCTGGGTGGAAGAGGAACTCTCCTGCCAGGACCATGAAGTTACCGGTATCTACCTTCACGGAAAAAATCTGAACGGCTGCATGGGCTGTGCCAAATGCAAAGAGGTTCCCGATGATGTGGGATGTGTGCAGAAAGATGATATTCCGGAAATTCTGGGCCGGATGGTGGCAGCCGATCTGGTGGTGTTTGCCTCTCCTTTGTATTTCTGGGGCGTATCTGCCCAGCTCAAGGCGGTTATCGACAGGACTTACAGCCTCTATACCCGGTACCATGAACCAGACCATGCCTCTTTGCTGGAAGGCCGGCGCCATGCCCTTCTGGTAACCGGGGGCGGTGGATGGGACAACAATGCAGAGGCAGCCTTTACAGCCTTTGGCCGGATGCACAAACCCCACAAAACCATCCACAGCGGAACACTGTATATAGGCAAATGCACCACACCCGAACAGATGGATGCATCCGTCCGGGAACAGGCAGCTGCATTTGCCCGGCAGATAACAGCATAACACAGGTTACACAGTAGATAAGGTTTTTTGCCCATGGAAGAAAACATTAGCATGCAGATCATGATGCGGTTGCGGCAGATCATTCAGGAAATGTCCAGACACTCAAAGCAGCTCCAGGAAAAATACAAGATCACCCTGCCCCAGCTGATCTGCCTCAAAGAGGTTGCAGACCACGGCCCTATTGCCATTGGCGCCTTAACCCAGATTGTCTTTATCAACAATTCAACGGTCACCGGCATCATCGACCGTCTGGAAACCCGCAAACTGGTCCAGCGGGTCAGGATCAGCAAGGACCGCAGACAGGTGCATGTGGAAATCACCCGGGCCGGTCTGAAATTTCTTGAGGACGCACCCACCCCGATTCACCACAGATTCATGGAAAAACTCGAAAAAATGAAACCCAAGGATATTTCCGTGCTTTTGTGGGGACTTGAGCTGCTGGTGGATATGCTGGGCAAGGCCGATCTTGGCTCCAATGCTCCCCAACCGCCCAACCATGTTATGCATCCGGATGAAGACCTGACAGATCCCAACGGTAATATTTAGTCCCGGTATTTTTTTAGATTTTTCTTGACAAAGCCATTCCAGCCATAGTATTTATGTACAAATATATTTTGAGTAGAAAATATGTTATCGTGTAAATAACATGATAGTAATTTTTTAACAAAAAATTAACTTGTCCTGCAGTACCTGATATTCCACCGGGGTAACTTTCATTTGCAGGCATTTTTTTTGTCCGGCACCAGGGCCGGTGTTCATAACCTAACTCGAAAAACAGGAGACAGCACCATGAAAGATTTTTCATTATCCAAGATTTGACTGCCCTGCCCGATGACGTAGAATCTGAAAACAGCATTACCAAACCAAAAAAAGGGAGAAATCATTATGTTACAGGATGTAACGACCTTTCAACCGCGGTTAAAGGTCTTTAATAAAAAACAGGCAATGGCCATTCACGATGCCGCTTTGAAAATTCTTGAAACAACAGGATTTCGCATGGAACATGAAGGCGTTCTGGAAATGCTGCTGGACAACGGATGCAGCATGGACAAGGATAACCGTATTACCATGCCCGAAGCTCTGGTGGAAAATGCCGTCCTGTCTGCCCCGAAAAAATTTGATATCTACGATCAGACCGGAAATCTGGCCATGCCCCTGGAAGGGGAAAACTTTTTCTTTGGCACAGGGTCTGATACGATTTTTACCATTGACCTTGAAACCGGTGAGCGAAGACGGCCAGTTCTGGCGGATACCGGCAATTTTGCCAGACTGGTGGATGCGCTGCCCAATATGGATTTTTCCATGTCCATGGGAAATCCCGAAGATGTGGACATTGAACAGATTTATGTCCGGGTTTTTGAAGAAATGGTTCGCAACAGCAACAAACCCATCTGTTTTATTGCCGACAGCGGCAAGGATATAAAACAGATATATGACATCGCCTGCGCCGTTGTGGGCGGAGAAAAAGAGCTGCGCAAAAAACCATTTTTGTTCAACTATTCCGAAGCCATCAGCCCGTTGCATTATCCGGAAAACGTCATGGAAAAGCTGGTATTCTGTGCCCAAAAAGAGATCCCCATCTGTCTGCCTTCAGGGTGCAATGCCGGGGGCGGGGGACCTGTGACCCTGGCCGGTGCAATGGCCCAGGGTATTGCGGAAAATCTGGTGGGTCTTGTGATCCACCAGCTGGCAAACAAAGGCGCACCGTTCTTATTTGCCCCCAATGTCTCTGTTCTGGACATGAAACACACGGTGGTTTCCTATGGATGCACGGAATGGAGCCTCACCCAGGCCGCCTTTGCCGACATGCGCGATGAACTCTACCAGATTCCCATCTGGTCTTTTGCCGGTTCAACCGACTCCAAGGTCATTGACGCCCAGGCAGGGGCCGAAGGCATGCTCTCCATTATCACGGCCCTGCTGTCCCGCTGCAATGTCATCCATGATGTGGGATATATTGAATCCGGTCACACGTCCAGTCTGGAAATGCTGACCATGGCCGATGAAATGGTGGCCATGGCCAAATTTTTTGCCGAAGGCATTCCTGTGAACGAGCAGACCCTGGCCCTGGATGTCATCGACCGGGTCAGCAAAAGTGCTGAAAATGCCATCTTTTTAAGCGACCCTCATACCTTTGCCCATTTCCGTACGGCCCATCTTATGCCGGAACTCATGAACAGATCCAGGTTTGAAAGCTGGGAAAAAGAAGGCAAAACAGATCTGTTCACAAGGTGCAATGAAAAGGCAAAATCCCTGCTTTCCTCCCATGAAGTCAAAAAGACCTCACGGGCAAAAGAAGCAGTGACAGCCCTGTAATAAAAATAACGGTCAGCAGTCTCTTAGATCCCTGGTGCCCGGCACCACCGGTATTTTACCGGTGATTCCGGGCACCATTTATTGTGTATTACAAACCTGTCAGTTATTGCGGGTATCCAGAAATTTCATGGCCGCTCCCACCAGTCCCACGGCCACAGGCAGCAGATAATCGGATATGGTTCCGGCAACGCTGGTATTATCAGCTATTCCCGGCACCAGAATAATATGGCTTAAGGGATATTTCTTCAGATTGGACAACCGGGCATCTCTGGAAAAAGCCTTCTGGGTCAGAACAACGGTCCGGGCACATCTGCTGCCGAAAGTAGCCAGTTCATCCAGGGCCGCATCAAACTGGGTTTCGCTGGTTGCGTCTATAATGATCAGGCAATCCTGGTCTGCATCATATCCGGGCTTGAGCACCGGCAGAAACCACTGCCCGTCAACCAGAAAGGGCAGAACCCCGTCCGGCGAAAACGGCATGAAGGTTTTTGATAAAAATTCATCCACAGAAGCTCCCCCAAGATAACGGTTTTCCCATTTTTGGACCCGGGATTCTCCAAAATCGGCCACCATGTTTTTTCTGGGGACCAGTTTTACATATTTTTCATCCACCCGAAAATCCACCATTACCAAGTGGGAATAGGCGGAAACCCCGAAAGGATCGCTTTCTATGCCCCGGAATTTTTGTCCGCTGAAATTGGTTTTCCATGGAATGCAGGTTCCCCGCATGCCTGTCAGAAACAACTGCTTTTTGTATACCTGATTTTCCTGGATGGCCGTTTGCAGCTGCCCGTGCAGGCCGGCATCGGCCAAAATTGTCTGCACCATCGGCAGCATCAGCTTTAAATGGGCATCAAACAGCTTTGCCCGTCCGGGAAACCTGAAGGATGTTATTCTGGAAAATAACTGAGACAAAGCCACATAGACATGCTCATACCGGCAGAAAAGGCCGGGATTTTTCAAATAATATCCTTCATGGGAACCAGCGGATAATTTATTTGATATCACCTCATTTGCCGGTCCGATCCAGAGCAGATTTTCATGGGGGTAATGGAATACCTCAGACAACCTGTCTTCATCCGGTGTTTGGGAAGCAACGATGACCACCAGACTGTCCTCCGGGCTTATCCCCTTGAGTTTTTCAGCAAATTCCACCTGCATGGGTATTCCTAAGAAAGGTTCCCACAACCGGGCAAAATTCCTGCACCCGGCTTCGGCCTGTTTGTCCATGGGAACAAAAATCAGTATGCCGTCCTCTGCCAGGTGGGTAAAAATAATCCGGGACAAATTCTTAAGCGCGGTATCACTGGAAGCGGTGAAAACAGCTGAAAACGCATCTTTTTCGTGCAGGGCCGATCCCAGCAGAATAAGATCCTGGTAATACCGCTTTTCAATTGGGGTTTTGGCCAGATTGATCCAGCAAAGAGGCTCGGACCGCTGCACCCTGGGGTAGATGCCCAGTCCCAGGGCCTGGTGTTTTTGGTCCATATCATCCAGGATATCGAATAAGGACCACTCCTGGCCGCTTTTTGTCCTGCCCGCAGTTACGGACTTGGCCATGTTTCTGGGCATTTCACCGGCCAGTCTGCCCTGGGCAAGGCCAAAGTAAAATCCCAGTAAAAACAAAAACGGTAAATCCAGGAACGGCTGAAAATGATCCGGCACCTTGGGAAGCAAAATGACCTGGTCTGCCAGATTTTTGATTTCTTCTTGTTCCCTGTTCGGGTAAGTGACTGCTATAAAGCGTGTATTCTGTCTGTGCAGGGCTGCCATGAACTGGACTGCCTCATCCAGACGCTGCCGGTTGGTGGCAAGCACCAGTATAAAATCATCCTCAGCCATGGGAATGTCCAGAAACCGGTTCAGTTCGGAATAGTCAACCGCCGTTCCCATGGAGGTCCATGCATTAAGTTCCAGGTTCATAGCCCCCATTTTGGCCGCGCCCACATCGTGAAACCCGTCAACGATATAATGAAGAACGGTTTTTGAACTGTATCTGGTGGATTCTTTGCAAAAAGCGGTTACTGATTCATCGGCGAGCAGCGCATTGAGATGGTGGGGCAGTTTGTGCAGTTCTTTGACCAGGTCTGCGATAATGTTTCTGGCACCGGAGACAGCTTCGCATACATACAAACAGAAAAGGTCCACAATCAAAAGCATGCACAAGGCGCTCTTCAACGGTGCCACCGTGACCTCTTCCCCGCTGAGAACCGGGATGACCCCGGCACTTTTGCGTACCACCAGGGCCATGTCGGAAAACGGTTTTTCCGTAATACCCACCATGAGAATATTCTGCTGGAGCAGCACCGCGGCAAAATCAATCATATCCGAGGTGGTACCGGACCAGGAAACCATGATCACCAGATCATGATCCGGGTTGATGGCGGTTTTTACATAGCTGATATCCTGGGGGGTGGTAACAACGAGATTGATTCCGGAAAAAAACGACTCCATGGTTTTTTCCACAATTTCCGACAGCAGGTAGCTGAATCCGGTGCTCACCAGAATGATTCTGTTGAGGTTGGCCATATTGCTGCCGAAACGTCTTTCCAGGAGGCGCAGACGGATATCAAACCGGGGCAGGGACATGGCCGCATCTGTATACCGGTGTAAAATGTCTTCCATCAGACCGGGGATTTCCAGCAGATGCTCTTCGTAAAAGGTTTTACCGTATTCCTTTTGATATGATACAGGGGTGAGATATGTCTGTTCAGGCTGGATATCGGTTCTGATCTTGCCGGAAAAATCCTGGAAATGCAGGTGGCGCATCACCGCATTTTTGCCGGCTTTGGTCTGAATCCGTGCAAAGATCTCCGGTTGGTCCAGAGAATAAATATCCACCAGAAAGGGCTTGAGAAGGGCCTTTTTTTCCTGCCTGAACCAGTCATCCTGGACACCGGTATCTGTATCAAAAAAATCCGGCTCCACAATCATGGATTTTTTTGAATAGCTTTTCATCAGTTTCATCAGCTTGACCCCGGTGGACTGGATCAATGTCTGGGGAAACAGCCCTAAGGCCGCATTGATATCCGACACCACCATAAAATCTTGTGTTTCCCTGCGTTTGACAATATACACCGGCCGGTTGTGGGCAGCCACAAAAAGCCGGTCCGGGGACACCCGGCTGATGCCTGATACGGCAAACTGGCCCCCTGAGGGGATCATGGCCTGTATCGCCCGGATAAAAGCCATTTCATCGATTTCATGGATATTTTTTTTGCTCAGGATTTTGAAAATCGTATAGTCGATGGACTGGCTGCAGATGGACATGTTTTCAAGTTCAAGACGGTGCTGGTCTTCGATGGTTTTGTACCGCTGGTTTTCTTTGTACGCGGTATCAAAATAATGGCCCCAGAGCATGGCAAACAATTCCGTGGAATTGTCAGTGCGCAGATCAATGTGGGCCACCCGGGTAATGTATTGTTTTATCCGTGATTCCACATCTGAATCAAACTGGCCGTTCAATACCACCGCCCGGACCTTGTTCTGGTCCATGAAAGGGTGGGAGTTGCGTACAGAGATGGCAGACTGAATAGCCCAGCGGCCCTGACCGATTACCGGCTGCACCATGGATTTGAGCAGCAGCGGGTGGGTGGGACCCGGCACATGGCCCGGGGGCAGATAACCGCTGGTTTGTGTTTTTTGCTTCATATAGATCCGGGTTTGATAATAAATCAGCACAGCGGTGGCAGCAAGCCCGTAAAAGTTACAGGTTCTTTCAATTCGGTAAAGGATCTGCCAGCGGCTGGCAGGGCGGTCTGTACACGTGGCCCAGAAATTTTCAAAAATCATCTGGATCCGCTCGGTGGCTTCCTGGGTCAAACCGGCCAGTACCCAGGCATCCAGATATCTGAAAAGATGTGCAATACCGTCCGTACTATAGTCTGCAGGTAATGTGACGCTCACCTGCCGCAGATAATGCCAGGCATATTTTCTGGCAAAAGGGTTTTTCTGGCCCTGTTTGGTTTCCACACGGCGGGGGGGAACCGGTGTTTCATCATAGGCGAACCGGTTGAATATCTGGTCAAATTCATGGAACAGATCAGGCGCCTCCACAGGCAATGGTGCAGATTTCCGGGCCTGGTCCACCTGGTCCTGAAATCCTTTTTTAATCAGCTTTTCCACCACTGCCACCGGCAGGTCGTAATCCATGATCATACAATCCATGGCAGCCTTCAATGCCTTGGGGGAATCAATGGTGAAAATTTTTTGCATCTCCGGGTTTCCACAGGTTCCCGGTGCAACCAGACAGAGATTTTTTGTGTCCGTCAACTGGGACCAGGTGGGATAAGATGCGGGTTTTTGCAAAGAAAACCCTTCATAGGCCAGCAGTTTTTTCTGCACTCTGGCGATAAGATTGACATGGTTTTCTTTGGCATCATCCATGAAGGCGGCTGCCTGCAGATCCCCTTCTTCAAACACGGGATGTGCCATAAGGTGATCGATGAGATTTTCCACCGATCCCACTTCCCGACGGATCTTAAGGGGTTCCAGATCACTGCCCTGCAATCCTATGCCGGTACTGTCCGGGGCCCGGTAAATAATGGCCCACATACCTGTCAGAATCCGTGTCAGCCGGTTTTCCGCATCTCCATAATAAACGACAATACCGCACATGTGATTTTCTCCTCTAACATTTTTTCCTGATCACACCGATACTGCCGTTTATGTAGCACACAATGCAAAAAACTGATCCAGTTTTTTCATTGATCAGGTAAAGGATACCATCTGCCGGCCTGCCGGGTTTTTTTTACCCGGCAGGAAAGCAGCTATCTTGGTACCAGAATATTGAATTTTTCCCGGATGGCGGTATCCACAGCATCCGGAATATATGCGGTTTTGTTGGCCAGCAGTTTTTTTGCAATGGCAAGGGCCCGCTGTCTGGCATCCAGGGAGCCGTCAGCGGTCCAGCGGTCCCGGATTCTGCGGTCTGTCACCCCGTTGCTGTTGTAATATTCTTTGCGGATATGGGTCATGGTGTGGGGGGCGGTCATGAAGTTGCCGCCAGGGCCCACGCTGTGGATAACTTCCAGTGCCAGGTGTTCGTCGTCCACCTCGATGCCTTTCAATACTTTGCAGCAGTTGCCGTTGATTTCATCATCAATCACAAACTGCTCATGGGCAATGGTGAGCATGGATTCCAGCATGCCGGCACTGTGGTGAATATAATTGGAACCGCCCATGGCAGCCAGCACCGATGTAAAGGCTTTTTCATACCCGGCCTGGGCATCGGGCACCTTGGCATCGGACAGGCCCGAAGAGTTGTAGTTGGGCACCTTGATATGCCGGGACATCTGGTGGATGGCCCCATTCATCATGCCGCACTCCACAGCCCCGCCACAGTATCCCATGGTGGCCAGGTTGGCCATGCCCGGAATACCCCCGTAAAGCAGTGGCGCACCCGGGTTGGTCAGCATGCAGATGGTGATGCCGGCCAGTACCTCGGCATGGAGCTGGGCCAGGGTTCCGGCCATGGTGAGGGGTGAGGTGGAACCGGCCATGGGGGCCGAAGACAGGGCCACCGGGATGTTGTTTCTGACAGCTTCCTGCATGATCTTTGTGGACTGGGTGCACAGCTTCAGCGGGCTGATGGCAAAGGAGGTTATTACGCTAATGATGGGACGTTCTGCCAGTTTTTCCTTTCCCCCGGCGATCATGGCGGCCAGCTCCATGACCTGGTGAAGCCCCTCCTCGTTGTTCACCCCGGACATGACATGCTTGCCGGACGCTGATAAGCAGGCATAGAACATGTTGATGTCATAGTCTTTTTCATCGATATCCGTGGGAATGCACGGACGTACCAGAAAGTGGATGTTTTTGAGCTGGTCCACCAGGCAGGATACCTTGTGCAGGTCATCCAGGGTGGTGGCCCGGACCTCACCTGTGTCCGGATCCAGAATTTTGATGGCAGCCCCGCCGGTGCCCAGGTGGACCCGGTCTTCGGTCAGGTGAAGATCATTTTCAGGGTTCTGCCCGCAGAGGATCACTTTTGCGGGGGCTTTTTCCACAGATGCGGCAACCAGGTCCCGGGGAAGCATGATCCGTTTTTTTTCCCGATTCACTGCGGCCCCGTTTTTTTCCAGCATATCCACTGTTTTTTCCAGCCCGGATTCATAGGTGACCCCGGTCTTTTCCAGAATGGTCAATGCAGCGTTGTGCACGGTGTCAATTTGCTGTGCAGAAAGCGGCTGGTACTGGCCGCCCTGCGTTCCCATTAAATTCATATCTTTCTCCTTGGAATGTTTTTTTGTGTGATTTTTGTTTTCCTGTTCGACAGGTTATGGACAATTTGGTTTATTTTATGGCATGGACCGGACCGGGTGTCAAGTATAGCGTAACAAAAGCTGTCTTGTTTTAATATATTGTACATTTTGATACTTTTTGTTACAAAAACAAGGCCGCAAACCAGACAATGGTTGACACCAATCCACAGACATGTAAAAAAACCTGGAAAATTTTTGAAATGGACACAAAATGACAAAAAAGCCCGGCTTTCTGCAAACCACCATCCATGAAAAATACAGTGCCCTGACTGCCAAAGGCAGGCGCCTGGCAGACTTTGTTTTGTCCAGTCCGGACAAGGCGGTCTTCATGACCACCAGGCAGCTGGCAGCAGCAGCAGGCACCAGTGAGGCAACTGTGGTCCGGTTTGTGCGGCAGCTGGGATTTGAGAACTATGCTGTTTTCATCAACACCCTGCGCGATTTCATTGACCGGGACCTGACCCTTGTGGAGCGAGGAAGAATGCGGCATCTGGTGGCCGGCAGTGAAGATGTGGAACTGGACCGCCTTATCAACCAGGATATCCGCAACATCAGGGCCATGCACAAAAATATTGACCCTGCAATGGTGCAGGCGGTGCGCAGTGCATTGAAATCCGCACCGGCCGTGTATGTCATGGGCTCCAGGCTGTCGTATTCCCCAGCCCACTACATGGGCTGGATCATGTCAAAGATCCGGACCAACGTGTGTATCCTCAACGGCAGTGACAGAACCAGCATGGATCAGATGATTTTTGCTCCGCCGGGTGCGGTGGTGGTGGTTATTGCCACCTCCCGCTATCCCAATGAACTTATCCGCCTGGGCAAAATCCCCCGGCGCCAGGGTCTTTGCCAGATCCTGATCACGGACAGTGCTGCCTGCCCCCTGGTCCAGTTCAGTGACCATGTACTGATCATTCCCCAGAAAAGTATCCCGTTTCTGGGAACACCCGTGTCCATGATCAGCCTGATCCATTATCTGCTCCATACCCTGGCCTCGGATATGGGGGACCGGCTGAAACATCACCAGGCAAAACTGGACCAGGCCTACCTGGAAAATGACATCTGGTTTAACTGAAAGGATTGTATTGCATGTCTACTCGACAACCATCGTGTACCATCATTTTCGAACCTTTTGGCCGGCGGGTCACGGTGCCGGCCGGGACCACCCTTTTTCAAGCGGCCCTTTCCAAGGGGATACTGCTGCGATCCGATTGCGGAGAAAAAGGCACCTGCGGCAAATGCCTCGTCATTGTGGACCTTCCGGAGCACCTGGCTCCCAGAACCGAACAGGAAGAAAAACTGCTGAAGAAAAAAGGCCCTGACCACCGGTTGTCCTGCCAGGCCCGTGTATTGGAAGGGCCGTTGCAGGTCACCGTACCGGAAAACCTGATCCCGGGAAATGAGGTCTTCGGCAAAACCGGGGTGAAAGGTCCATTCTCCGTTAATCCGGCGGTGCGCCGCTTTCCCCTTGCAGCAGCCGATATCAAGGCGGCTGCCGGCAAAGACATATTGAGCCAGACAGAAAAAATCTGTCGGGCAGCGGCAGCAAAATTCTCACACAATATTCGGTTCAGTGCCCGGCATCCTCTGGCACAACTTTCTGATCCTGATATGTATGACAAGGACCTTACCGTGGTGTGTCAGGATGATGGCGCTGTAACAGAAGTCTACAAAGGCCTGCATCCCACCGGCCTGGGTCTGGCTTTTGATATCGGCACCACCACCATTGCCGCTTACCTGTGTGACATGGCAGAAGGTAAAATTCTGACAGCCAAAGCCATGGTCAACCCCCAGCGGCGGTATGGAGAAGACGTGATCTCCAGGATTGCAGCGGCCAGCGCAGATGCAGACCATCTGTCTGCCCAGCAGCATCTGGCTGTGGGGGCCATGAATCATCTTATTGACAAGTGCCTGGAAACAGTAGGAAAAGATACGGCTGTCATTGACAGAATTACCATAGTAGGCAACACCACCATGCAGCACCTCATTGCCGGGTTTAATCCCCACACTCTGGGTATGGCCCCATACCTGCCGGTTCTCCAGAAAGGCCTTGCCACCACTGCGGCTGATCTGGGACTCAATGTTTTTCCGGCGGTTCCGGTATATATATTCCCGGTGGTTTCCGGATTTTTAGGGGGAGACATCCTGGCCGGCTGCCTGGGGGACCAGGCCCATATCCATGATGAAAGAACCCTTATCATTGATATCGGCACCAATGGTGAACTTTTGCTCAGTACGGGTACAAAAATCTGGGCCACCAGCTGTGCCACCGGACCGGCCCTGGAAGGGGCCCAGATATCCAGCGGGATGCGGGCTGCCACCGGTGCGGTGAGCCGTGTCCGGGTGGACAGGGGCACCATTGTACATGAAACCATCAACAACGCACCGGCCGTTGGCATTTGCGGCTCCGGGGTCATTGATATTCTGGCTGCCATGCGCAAAACCGGTATCATCCGGGAAAATGGCACTTTTGATCCAAAAAAAGACGGCGTGACCTGTGATGAAAAAGGTTTTGGCCGGGCATTCACCCTGCCGGGCACAAACATCCGGTTTCTTCTCAAGGATGTCCGCCAGGTTCAGCTGGCCAAGGCTGCCCTGTATGTCGGGATTGAACTTCTTTTGAAAAGGGCCGGGGTTCATGAGGTGGAGCGCACCGTTCTCACCGGGGCATTTGGCGCCAGATTTGATTGGAAAAATGCCCGGGACATCGGAATGCTGCCCCGCAACATCTGCAAAAACAAGATGATTGCAGCAGAAAATCTGGCCGGCACCGGCGCAGTCATGGCATTGCTGAACAAAACACACCAGGAGGAAATCCAGATATTGTCCAGACAGGTGCATTTTCTTGATCTGGCTTCCGAACCCGGATTTGTGGACCGTTTTTCCGCAGCCACCAGATTTCCCTCCCTGGATTCGCACTGGCCGTGAAGATATCTGTTTTATATGAAAGTTTTTTATGAAAATCTACATGATTTTTTTCGGTTAATACACGATTTACCCCATTGCACCTGCCTGATTTACAGAGTACTCTTAAAATCTATGTACAGGGAGACAACCAATGCTGCCGGCAGTATCCGGCAGCTGATGGTACAGACAAAATCAATTTTTACCTTTACCAGGGAGATAACATGAAACACATTGTTCTGGCATCCTTGATGTTCTCAGTAATGATACTGTACAGTTCCGGGTGTACCCAACGAATGAACGGCGGGCACGGATGGGGACCTATGATGGGGTACGGTATCTATGGAGGTATTTTTATGTGGATTCTACTGGTGGCTGTTGCTGTTGCGCTTATTTATTATATTTTTGTCCAAAACAAAAAAAATCCAGATTCGACCAAAGAAGACCCAATGGAAATTTTGAAAAAACGGTATGCAAAAGGGGAAATTTCAAAAGAAGAGTTTGACAGGCGTAAAAAAGAAATTGAAAAATAAACTGTCCACAGCTGATGTTACCGGTAAAAATGAAAGGAGTCAGACACATGAAATTCATCAAAATTCTTTTATTGACATTATGTGTTTTCTGGATGGCAGCTGCGGGATCTGCAGTTTTTGCTGATGACTACAGCCATACCATCTCGGTATTCAAAAAATCCCCGGCTGTAAAGCCGTTTTTTAAGAATGCTTATGGATATGCTGTTTTTCCCACAGTGGGAAAAGGCGGTATTGTTGTGGGTGGTGCATATGGTAAAGGCAAAGTTTACCGCCAGGGAAAACTTACCGGCCACGTGACCCTTTCAAGACTGAGCGTGGGATTTCAACTGGGGGGGCAGGCATTTTCAGAAATAATTTTTTTCCAGGACAAGCGGGCCTATGATGAATTTACCAGTGACAGTTTTGAATTTGATGCCGCCATGTCAGCTGTGGTCATCACTGCCGGTGCCCAGGCCAGGGCAGGCACACAAGGCGGTACTGCCGGTGCCAGCGCCGGTCCTGACGTAAGTGCCCAGGCCCCTATCAGTTACACCAAAGGCCTGGCTGTATTTATCCATACCAAAGGCGGGCTCATGTATGAAGCCGTCATCGGCGGGCAGCGGTTTGATTTTATCCCGCTTTAAATCCCAAGGCGGGAAACCAGCAACCCTTCTTCATTTTCCTGTTTTTTTTTTAACAGAAACTGAGGGATAAGGCCTAACCTGTCAGGAAATTCGGGTGGATCCCTGTGCGCCCTGTTCTCCCGGGATCCACTCCAGCTCCACTTCAAATTTTTTTTTCAATCTTGCACCCTGTTCTTCTTCCACTTTCAGCTGCATTTCCATTGTTGCCGGAAAGGTCACCGATACTTCATTGCCCCCCTGTTCAAGGGTCATGGTACCGGCATCAATCTTATCTGCGATCAACCGGAAGGTATTGCTGATTTCCCGGGCAGATTTTTTTTCCTCTGTTTTAAATAATATGGTTTCGCGTCCCATGGGCTGCCTCCTTGTCAGAATATGTGTGTACAGATTAAAATAACCAAAATTTCATATGGCCACAAGTATTTTTGGTATTCCAGGAGGCGATTTTTGAAACCGGAATCCACGGGCCGGTTTCCCATGGATAAGACCTGGTTGCTATTTTTCAGGGAGTATGGTTCAATTATGACATGAGTGAAAATGTTTTTTATTTTATCCTGGTGCAGAGCACCGCCATTGTGGCAGGCATCCTGGTACTGGGCGCACTGGGGCATATGGTGTACCAGCGCAGAGAACCGCCCAGCATGATTGCCTGGCTGCTGGCCATCCTTCTGCTGCCGTATTTTTCCGTGCCCCTGTATTTTATTTTCAGGAGCAGAAAGCTCAAACGCCGGGAAAAAACCGTTTTCAAGCTGGAGAGAAAAGGAGAAATTTCAGACCGGGAAGCCACCCGCATTGACATGGTGCTGCGCAACAACGGAATTGCCGGTGCCACCCGGGGCAACCGTTTTTTTTTCTATACCGATGGCGTCAAAGCCTATAATATACTTATGGAACAGATCTCTTCGGCCCGGCAGTCCATTCTCATATCCACCTATGTACTGCGCCCGGACAATGTGGGCAGGAATATCCTGGCTGCACTGACCAGAAAAGCTGCAAACGGAATTCAGGTAAAACTGCTTATCGACTGCATTGGATCTTTGCCTCTTTATCTGTACCAGCTGCCCCTGCGCAAACTGAAAAAAGCCGGGGGCCAGGTCACTTTTTACATGCCCCTTTTAACCAGGCCTTTTCAGAACTATATCAATCTGCGAAACCACCGCAAAATTTTCATCTTTGACGACCAGACAGTTCTTTCGGGCGGCATGAATATTACCAGGGAATACATTGGTCCGTCCCCCTGTCAAAAACGGTGGCAGGATCTGTTGTTTTTCATCCAGGGCCCGGCCGTATTCCATTACCGGGAAATTTTTACTGCGGACTGGAACCATACCGCTTCCAAAAAGCTGGCACTGCCGGATTTTATGCCCCCAGATGTCGGTGACACCACTATCCAGGTGGTGCCTTCAGGGCCGGATATCCAGAGCGATGCCCTGTACGAAGCACTGCTTTCTGCGGTTTTTTCCGCCCAGGAACGTATCTGGATCGTCACCCCGTATTTTGTTCCGGACAAAGGCCTGATGCAGGCCCTGATCATCGCCTGCCACAGAGGAGTGGATGTCAGGCTCATTACCCCTGCCACCTCCAACCATCTTATTGCCGATCTGAGCCGGTCCGGATTCATGCGGGTTCTTGACAGCAAAGGGGTAAAGGTCTGTCTTTATGCACCTGGCATGATACATGCCAAAGCCATTCTGTATGACCGCAGGGGAGTGATAACAGGCTCTGCCAACTTTGACCAGCGCAGCCTGTTTCTCAATTATGAAGTGGTGAGTTTTGCCTATTCCAGGACCATCATCGACCAGTGTGAGCAATGGATGGCACAGCTTTTGAACAACTGCACATGCCGTATGCCGCCGGCCAGCAGGTGGCGCAGGCTCAGTGAAAATCTCATGAGCGTATTTGCCCCGCTGCTGTAACCAACCATTTCCCAGAAAAAAGAGCATGTTTAAACCAGATATTCCATTATTGCGATCTCCTTTAATTCTGGAGAACAAAATCATTCCCCGTGACTTTGGTATTCTGTGCTGGAATGTGCACAAGGAGAACCTGAAACCCGAATTCGACACCATGGTCAGAAACTGGATCCGCCTGTTTGACATGGATATTCTTTTGTTCCAGGAAGCGGTGTTTTCCGACAACCTGTTTTCCGTTGCCGGCTTGTCCTATGCAGCAGCGGCCAACATCAGAATCCACCGGTTTCATTTCGGGGTGTTGACCGCTGCCATGGCTGATATGCACACCAAGACCGATGTCATGTCCCTGGCCAGGGAATCCATGCTTGCTACCCGGAAAAACGCCCTCATGACCCGGTACTGGCTCAGCAGCGGTGAGCTTTTGCTGGTGGTCAACATCCATGCCGTGAATTTTACCTCCCGGGCCTGGTATCTCTGGGAGTTTTCCCGTCTGCTCAACACCCTGCAGCATCATCAGGGACCCTTGATTCTGGCTGGTGACTTCAACTGCTGGAACCGGGCCAGACAAAAGATT
>JAABUB010000071.1 GCA_011389575.1 Desulfotignum sp.
TATTTTTTTCTTCTTGCCATATCAGGTAAGGATTTTATCCTAAATGGCCATGTTTTTCAAGGACAACCCTTGTGTTCTGTATTTGACTTTACCCCCCCTTCCTGCTATTGTCTGATTCATGAAAATTGGCAGCATTGTTGAATACATTGATCAACAAAAAATCATAGCAGCGGTAATATTAAGCGAGAAAAAGGGCAAGCTCAAATTACTCAATGAAAACAGCAGGGAAGTCAGCCTTTCTGAAAAAAGGCTTGCCCATATATCACAGGTACGTCTGGACACAGACCAGTCCAGAAATACCCTGATAAATCATCTCCAGGCAGTGGCTGAAATCCGAAAAAAGCTGTCCGAACAGATAGATATCAAAGAATTATGGGAGATTCTGCATGAAGAATCCGGGGATATCGATATTTCCGCCATGACCCTGTTCTGCTTTGATCCCCCGCTTACCCCAGACCATGAGGCTGCGGTTCTCCGGGCGTTTTTCAATGACCGGCTGTACTTTAAATTCAACCAGAATCTTTTTACCCCCTATACCCCGGAACAGGTGGCAGCCAAAAAAAGACAGATCCAGGAAGCCAAAAAAAGGGACCGGCTGATTCAAAAAGGGGTGGCCTGGCTCACTGCCATGCAGTCGGAATCAAGCGTCCCGGATGTTTGTGATCCCGAGGTTCTGGATATACTCAAGGCCTATTACCTGTTTGGAAATGATGCCGACAATGCCGCCATGGCCAGACAGATGGTCAAAAATGCCGGCATGAGTTCACCCGAGCCTCTTTTTGGCTTTCTTGTCCGCGCAGGTATCTGGCACCCGGATGAAAACATTGATCTTCTGGCCCTGGAAATCCCCACTGTTTTTCTTCCGGAAGTTACAGCCGCCAGTAAAAAACTGTCTGTGACCCACACAGGTGTTTTTCAGGATCCATGCCGAAAAGACCTCACCCATGTTCCGTTGATCACCATTGACGGCCACTCCACCATGGATTATGACGATGCCATCAGCCTTGAAAAAACAGAACAGGGGTATTGCCTGGGAATTCATATCATTGATGTGGGGGCCTATATCAAATCCGGAGATCCCGTTGATCTGGCTGCCCGGCAGCGGGCCAGCTCCATCTATATGCCTGATGACAAACTGCCCATGCTGCCTGCCGATCTTTCCGAGGATCTATGCAGCCTGCGGCAGGGAGAAAACCGGCCCGGCATCAGCACCCTGATCCAGATGAACAGATTTTTCGAAGTGCTTGATTTTACAATCGTTCCCAGCATCATCAAGGTCCACCAGCAGATGAGCTATTCCGAGGCCAATGTTCTGAATGGCAAAGATGACCCCATCACCAGCCTTTATAAAATTGCCACCCTGCTGCGGGAAAAACGCATTAAAGCCGGTGCTGTGCAGATTACCCTGCCCGAGGTCAATGTATGGATAGAAGAAAACGGGGAAATACGCTATGCCAAGATAGACCGGGAAAATCCTTCCAGGATGCTGGTTTCTGAAATGATGATTTTTGCCAATTCCCTGATGGCCAAGTTCCTTGCCGACCATAAGATACCAGGGGTGTTCCGGTCCCAGCCTCCCCCGGGCCAGCGGTTGTTCAAGGGCGTTGAAACAGCCCTGCTGCCAAACCTTATGCAGCGCAAACATTTGAGCCGGGCCGTGGTCAGTACCACCCCCCAGACCCATTCCGGATTAGGGGTCACTGCCTATGCCACTGCCACCTCTCCCATACGGCGGTACCATGACCTGCTCACCCAGCGCCAGATCAAGGCCACCCTGGGAATGAATCCCGCATATTCAAAAAATGATCTGGAAGATATACTTGCCGCTGTGTCCGGTCCCATGGCCAATGCCGGTCGGATCCAGGGGGCCAGAAAACGCTACTGGCTGCTCAAATACCTCAAATCCCTGCGGGGCAGCAGTATTGAGGCGCTGGTGCTGGACTCGCAAAGAGACCATTACAATATTCTGCTTAAAGAATTCATGATTGAAGCCAGGCTGCCGGCTTCCGGGCTCAAACTAAAACTCGGAGATGTCATCCAGGTGACCATCCAGCATGTGAATGCCCGACGGAACCAGCTGTCTTTGTTTGCTGTCTGAGTTTGCCCGTCTGAAATTTTTTATACTTTTTTTATATCTTTAATGTTTAAAGCTCCGTTGTCCGGTGAACACCATGGCAGCATCATATTCATTGCAGGCCTGGATGGACTGGTAGTCATTAAGTGAGCCGCCGGGCTGAATCACCGCCTTGACCCCCTGGCTGAGTCCCACGTCAATGCCGTCCCGGAAAGGGAAAAACGCATCCGACACCATGGCGGCCCCCATCAGACCGCCTTTGACCGCAGCCACTTCTGCTTCAATCTGCTTTTGCAGATCCTGGTCTGTGATGTCTGCAAATCCCTTATTATACCGTTCAAACGAGTATCGGTCCGCCAGTTTGCGGTATGCCTTGTCCACGGCAATCTGGGCCACCCCCACCCTGTCCTGTTCACCGGTACCGATGCCCACGGTGACATTGTCCTTGACATAAATCACTGAATTAGAAGTGATGCCTGATTCCACCAGCCACCCGAATATCATGTCTTCATATTCCTGGTCCGTGGGTTCCCGGTGAATTGTGTAGGTCTGCCCCTGATAATCGGCAGCGGCCGGGATCAGATCTTTTCTGGTCAGGGTCTCTGGCACAAATGACCACTGGGCCACGATGCCGCCGTCCATAAGGCTTTTAAAATCCACCACCCGTTCTCCGATAAAGGTCTGGAGCCGGTCCATGGCATTGATGCGGATGACCCGCAAATTTTTTCTGGCACCCAGGATATCCATGACCCCGTCCTCGAATTCCGGGGCCACCACCACTTCGGCATACTGGGAGGCGATGGCCCGGGCAGTGGCTTTGTCCACGGCCCGGTTCAGGGCGATGCACCCGCCGAATGCTGCCACCCGGTCCGCCATATAGGCCCGGGTATAGGCTTTTTCCAGTGTATCTGCCCGGGCTGCACCGCAGGGATTGTTGTGTTTGACAATCACGGCACAGGGGGTATCGGTAAAATATCTGAGAATGTTCAGACAATTATCCGCATCCGTCAGATTTGTCTTGCCCGGGTGCTTGCCGGACTGGAGCAGTGCAATATCAGATACCAGGTGCCGGCCCGGCTGGATGGTCTTTGCTTCCCCCAGGGCCAGGTTGCCGTTGACCAGGCGGTACAGGGCCGCTTCCTGGCCCGGGTTTTCCCCGTAACGCAGCCCTTTTTCCACCCCGTCAATGACCCAGGACATTTTTTCATAAAACAGGGTCTGGCGCTTGTCACCGTCCACAAAGGCTATTTCCATGCAGGGGGTGAAATGGTCATCCATAATGGTTTTATACATCTGTTTGAGATCTTTGGACATGGGTTATTCTCCCGGGGTATAGCATGATTGCAGTTCTGTTCCTGAAAGGCCGGCAAGGTAGTCGGCAATGGCCGTGTCATAGGCAGCCGTATGCGCAAAGGCACGGCAGGCCAGGGCAAACCGGTCTGCCAGAGCCAGGGCGCCCTGCCCCTGCCCAAGTTTTTTAAGGATTTCAGCATAGGCTGAAGGCTCCACCACCGGTGCCACCCTGATAAAGTTTTTGGCGGCAGCCCGGATCATGGTAGGACCGCCGATGTCAATATTTCCCCTGGCATTTTCCAGGGTGGCACCGATTTTGGCAATGGTCTCACTGAAGGGATAGAGATTGACCACCACCATGTCAATGGACCGGGCGCCAGTACGTTCCAGGTCTTTCTGATGGGCTGCATTATAGGTTTCGGTCAGCAGGCCCAGATAAATTTTGAAATCCAGGGTTTTCACCAGCCCTCCCTGGGTTTCCGGCTGACCGGTATAATCCGACACCTGCCGCAGGTGACGGGAGGCCCTGTCTCCTAAAATCTCTTTAATCCGCTCAAAAGTGCCGCCGGTGGACAGAATGACAAGCTCCGGATTCAGGGCAACCATGCCCGGAATCAATGACTCCAGACCGGACTTGTCAGACACGCTCACCAGCATGGTGTTGATCTTCACCAGATCATCAATTTTTTCCACCACATTTTTTGCCATTATACCGTCCTTTCTCTTGTGTCTTGAAAATCGTAATTTGTTCATACCATGCAGGCACTGCTGCGTCAAGCCGTGGTGCATCCGGTGGATACCGGACCTGGCAGGTACATTTTATTTTGACTTTTGGGCAGGTATGGATGACAATAATAAGTGGGATTTACCCCGTTCAAAGGAGGAAGCCATGATTCCATTGAAAATGAAAGAACTGATGCAGCATGCATTGCCTGACAGTGTGTGGCAGAACCGGCTGATCAAGGAGGGTCCGTTCCGGTTTATGGAGTTCAGCCCCCTGGATGTGGACCGGCTCCAGCGCCTGGGTATCCGGGTGGACCGTCTGGGCCCGAGACTGGTGGCCTGCATGTGGGATGAAGACAACCCTCTGGAAATCGGGGGGTTTCTGGTGGTGGACAACCTGGCCATGGGACAGCCCTCCATGGGCGGCACCCGGATGCTGCCGGACATCACGCCGGACATCATCCACAACCTGGCCCGGGGCATGACCCTGAAAAACGCTGCTGCCGACCTGCCCTTCGGCGGCGGAAAATCCGGCATTGTAAGACCGGACGACATGACATCGACCGACCGTCGGGCCATCATCACCGGGTTTGGCCGGCTTTTGCGGCGGTACAGAAAAATTTATATTCCAGGTCCGGATGTGGGCACCAATGATGCGGATATGAAAATTTTCGCCATTGAGAACGGGCTCAACAATGTGGTGTCCAAACCCGCAGACATGGGGGGAAACCGCATCGATGAGCTGGGCGGGGCAGCCAACGGGGTGGTGGTGGCATTTAAAACCCTTGTGGGACATCTGCCCCGCCTGGGCCAATTGCCCCAGTTCCGGCACCTGGACGTCCCAAAATCGGAAAACCAGTCTATTCTGATCCAGGGATTCGGTGCAGTAGGAGCTCATGTGGCCCGGATTTTCCATGAATATGATCCGGATACACCGCCGATTATCAAGGGTATCAGTGATGCCACAGGCTTTTTGCTGAACCCGGACGGTCTGCCCTGGCAGCAGCTGTTTGAGATCTGGAAACAATTCGGAGAAGTAGCCCAGCGTTATTTTCATGACACCCTTCTCCACGGTCCCGAAACAGTTACAAACAATACCATATACGCCAATTCAGCCGACCACCTGCTCATGGAATCCGCCTTCTGTCTGATACCGGCATCCCCGGTTTCCAATTACCTGGATGTGGACCCGTCCAGCGGCCCTTCCATGACCGTGGACCGCATGGGCCAATGGCAGATGATTGTAGAAGGTGCCAACACCTATTCCCCCAACCCTGCAAAAAAAGCGGAGCGTAGGCGTATGGAACGGCATGTGTACCGGGACAAAGGCGTTCTCATTGCCACCGACTACCTGGTCAATTCAGGAGGGGTAATCTATGCGGCCCACGAGCGCATGATCCCTACCCCGGACGAACTGCTGGTTCCCGGGAACATCCTGGGAAATACCGAAGAAATTGAAGACTGGCTGCACCGAAACCAGGATGCGTTTGCCGAACTTGCGGAACTCCGGCGCAAGGCAGCCGTAAAAAAACTGGAAACCGTTATCCGCAACAATATGGAAGAACTCATTGACGGTCTGTGCCGCGATGCAGACAGTCTGCCCTGTGAAATTGCCGAAAAAATCAGCGTCCGGCGCATCGCATCCATGGAAAAAGCCAAAACCGCAGGGGATGTCATGGAAGATGCCCCCACCATCGGCGTGGACAAACAGATCACTGATGCAGCAGAACTGCTGGTCAAGGCACCGGTATCCATTGTCAATGTGGTTTCGGAAAAAGGAAAGCTCATCGGCATTGTCACCAACTGGGACATCACCAGTGCCATGGCATCACACCTGCCCATGGATGCCCCCCTCACCCGGGTGATGACCGCTGATGTGATATTCGCAGAACCGGACACCCCCATCCTTGACTGTGTCCGGATTCTGGAAAACCATGAAATATCAGCCATGCCCATTGTGGATAATGACAAGGTGGTGGGCGTGATCTCCGGGGATATCCTGGCAAAAAGAACCCTGTTCCGGTTGCTTCAGACCATGGACTAGAAGGGATACGCCTGCTGCATGCGCCTGTTTCTTATCATTTGTGCCCAGTTTTTTTCCGGTTCCATCTGGTTTGCCGCCAATGCCGCCTTTCTGGGTCAGAAATTTCTATTGTCTGCTGTCCAGGCCGGGTTTATTGCCGGCACCCTGTGTTTTGCATTCCTGAACCTGTCTGACCGATTCTCTCCGGCCCGCCTCTTTTTTTTCTGTTCCATTGCAGGGGCTGTCTGCAATCTGGCCGGTGTTCTGGTGCCTTCCTCCCCGGGGATGCTTCTGGTATCCCGATTTTTATGCGGCATGGCCCTGGCAGGCATCTATCCTGTGGGCATGAAGATCGCCGCTTCCTGGTACCCGAAAACCCTGGGCCGGGCACTGGGCTTTCTGGTGGGTGCCCTGGTTCTTGCATCCGGGTTTCCCTATCTGATCAAGGCCATTGCCTGGCAGGGAAACCCGGGCCTGATCCTCTGGGTCACCAGCAGTCTGTGCCTGGCCGGAGGGGTGATCCAGGTCCTTTTTGTGGGGGACGGGCCGTTTCTGCCCAAAGGATCCCCGTTCAATCCCGGTGTGGTACGTCATCTGTTTTCCCATCCCCGGTTCCGGGCATCCGCTCTGGGGTATTTCGGGCATATGTGGGAGCTGTATGCGGTGTGGGCGACAGTGCCCCTGCTGCTTGCAGTGATGGTGCCGGCCCGGGCCGATATGTGGTCTTTCGGGTTTTTTGCTGCCGGGTTTTTCGGATGCGCAGCCGGAGGCATACTCTCTCTGAGATGGGGCAGCCGTGCCGTTGCCGGCACAGCCCTTATGGTATCCGCCCTCTGCTGCCTGGTCTCTCCGGCCATCCTTTACCTGCCCCTGCCCCTGGGCCTGGCCCTGATTCTTGTGTGGGGCCTGGCAGTGGTCACCGATTCGCCCCAGTTCTCCTCTCTCAACGCACGGTTTGCCCCACAGGGGTATGTGGGATCAGCCTTGACCCTTGTCAACTGCATCGGGTTTTCCATCACCATTTTTTCCATTGAACTGGTGACCTTCTGGATCCGGCACCTGGGCATTGAAACCGCATTCCTTATTCTGGCCCCGGGCCCCATTCTGGGGTGGATCTGGCTGAACAAAAAAATCCCTGGTTGAGTTTTGACAAAAAATTGCGTATGTTTGACACCATAACAGCTGCCGGTATAATGCCCTGATTTTTTCATTTTCTTTTAAGGAGGTTTTCATGCCATCTGATGTCTTTTTCATGGACCTGTCCGCCACATCCCGGGAAAACCTGCCGGACAAACTGGGCCGGCTCATCAACAAAGCCGGTATCAAAAAGATTCTCGGCAAAAAAGATCATACTGCAATAAAGATCCACTTCGGTGAAAAGGGCAATACCGCCTATATCCGGCCGGTATTCATCCGCAGAATCATCGAGACCATCAAGAAAACCGGGGCAATGCCCTTTCTTACCGATGCCAACACTTTGTATGTGGGCACCCGGTGCAATGCGGTCTCCCATATCACCACCGCCATTGAAAACGGATTTGCCTATTCTTCCATGGACAATACCCCCATCATCATTGCAGACGGGCTTTTCGGCAAGAGTGAAACCCCGGTCACCGTGGACAAAAAAAACTGCGGCCAGGTATATATCGGATCGGAAATCGTCCATGCCACTGCACTTGTATCGGTGGCCCATTTCAAAGGGCATGAACTGAGCGGATTCGGCGGCACCATAAAAAATGTGGGCATGGGATCAGCTTCGCGCAGAGGAAAACTGGACCAGCACTCCAATGTATCCCCCAAAATCAAGCGCAAAACCTGTATCGGATGCGGAGAATGTGCGGCCCACTGCCCGGGAGAGGCCATTTTCCTGGAAGACAAAAAAGCGTATATCACCAAGGAAAAATGTATCGGCTGCGCCGAATGCATTGTCCGGTGTCCCACCGGTTCCATTACCATCAACTGGAACCAGACCATCCCGGTTTTCATGGAGAAAATGGTGGAATATACCTGCGGAGTCTTGAAAAACAAGCAGAACAAAGCCTTGTTCATCAATTTCATCACTGACATCGCCCCCAAATGCGACTGCCTGTCCTATACCGAATCCCCCATTGTCAACAATATCGGGGTGGTGGCCTCCCTGGATCCGGTGGCCATCGACCAGGCCAGCGTGGACCTGGTGAACCAGCAGCAGGGACTTTCCCACACTGCCCTGAAAACCGGGTTGGCCCCGGGGGAAGACAAGTTCAAAGGGTTGTACCCGGATGTGGACTGGTCTCATCAACTGGCCTATGCCGAAGAGATCGGTTTGGGAACCAGGGATTACAAACTGGTGAAACTCAGGACCCTGGCGTATAAGAAATCAGAATGAATTTAACATTCTCGTCGGATAAGGCTAGTAACATGTCTTTGTAGTCTTCGTTCAACATCAAATTTTATACTCATTGAAGCAGCTTCCCGGGTCAGGAGCCAGACAAGAAGGATGCGTTCTTCAGGTGTTCCGGGAACAAAATCATCATTTCGATGATCCGTCATTTTGCCTGTGACGGTATGCTGCCTGTTCATGGTTTTTAATCTGTCTTTTGTTTTTGTCATGATTTGAATTTTGACATGTCATATTTTTCAGCGATGGTGCCCCGCTCTTTTTCGGGAAGAGATTTCATGTATCTGTTCCAGCCGGGGCACCAGCCTGCGTGCCACCGCCATATCCGCCCGAGCAGTGATTTTGGATTGTCATCATATTTTTTCCGAAACCGGCAGGTGCCGCAATTGTGTTGTGTCATGTACATTCTCCTTCTGATAAAGCAAACCGGCTGCAACCCATTAAAAACCGTTTTCTTCTGTAAATTGAGCCGCTTCCATTAAAGCATCATTGGGTTCTTTTGTCTTTTCACAAACCGATATGAACTGGTCAAAAAGATCATCTTCAACAACCATAGTCTCATGTTTTACAAAAATCTGTTTTCCGTTTTCATTAATCAATCTCATATACTCCATTAATTTGAAGTGCTGCTTTTAACGACTGTTCCAGAAGCTCCAGCTTTTTGAGAGACAATTTGCCGATAAAATGCGTTAACATAGATTTTGGTATACTGATCAGCTCATCACAATGAATGGCACTATCGTGTTTAAGGCCTTCATCAATACCAACAGGCACCTGGGTTGAAAGACCTTCATAAGAGGTATAAACAGGGGCACAAATCACTGTCGAAAACCTGGATTCAATCAAAACCTGGCGGCTTACCACAACAAATGACCGATATTTTTTCGGATCCCGGGGTGATGGTCGCCTGATTCTGTATAGATCTCCCCGTTTCATATAGGGACCTGATAGCCAAGCACGTCTTCTGCTTCATTATTGAGCGTATCTGCATGCTTGTTTATTATTTCAAGATCACGCAGCTCCGCCTCTTTTTTTTCAAGATGCGCAATAAAAACACGCGCTGCAGTCTCTATAAAGTCCGATCGGCTTCTGTAGCCCCCTATATGCGCATCAATGGCCCGCAATATGTCCTGGGATAATGTTATAGATGTCTTGGTTTTCATACCACCTTTATACCGCCACACGTACCAGGTGTCAATTTTTTTATAAACAAGTCAGCTGCCGGACAGCTCAGAGAAAAGCGGTTAGGTGAATGATCCGGTCTGGAAAAGTTTGAAATTTATGCCCTTTAGAACATGCCAGGACAGAGGCTGCATCCCTGTTTCCCGCTGCCATCAACGGCTAGTGCCGGGCGGTGACTGTGGGTCGAATCCCATTCTGACGTGTTTGCTACAGGGAGTTGGGCATGCGAAGTGTTAAGAACGGTGAACTGTTTGAGGACATACCTGCCCGCAGTTTTCACCGTTTAGCGCAGCATGCCCTACTCCCTGTCAAACAAAGGAAGAGGGGTGAGACCCACAGGCACCGCCCGGCACGGGTCTTCTGACCAGCTCTCCCCAACCGGCCCGGGCCTTTTGTTCAGCTGCCTGTGCTTGCCCCGGATATCAGACCCAAGGTCTGGATATCGGACAAAGGCTGGATATTTCTCCATATGTCTGGCATAATGCCCGGGTTGCTGTCAAATTCAATGAATTGTCAAGCCAGTGAAAGGAAATACCTGATGGATGTGCCGGATGCCACCCTGCTGACCTATGTGATGAACCTGGTCTATGTCCTGACAGGCGTAGGGCTTATCTATCTGGTGGTTTCCCTGTTTCTGGTCTGGCTGGTGCAGCAGATACCCCGGAACCCGATAAAGGATCCGCCCTGGTGGGGCACTGTCACCGACACCATGATCCCGTCCGTTGACGGCGGGTATCTGGAGGTATGGCGCATCGACCCCAAAGGTCCGTCCCGGGGCATTGTGGTGTTTGCCCATGGATGGGGCCGGAACCGGGACCGGATGGTGAAACGGGCGCAGATCTTTGCTGAATGGGGATTTACCACCGTGATGCACAGCGCCCGGGACCATGGCAATTCCAGTCCGAAACAATGCATGAATGCGGTGCGGTTTGCCGAAGACATTGCATCTGTCATCCACTGGGTGGATGAACCCGTGCTGTTGTACGGCCATTCCGCCGGATCTGCCGGGGCCATCATTGCTGCGGCCAGATACCCGTTCATGGTACGGCTGCTGTTTCTGGAAGCATCCTATGTCCACACCCGGGAGGCCCTGCTGAGTTTATACCGGTGGGTCCATCCGGCTTTCGGCAAACTGTTCGGTCCCATGATTGTTTTGTGGATGGACATTTTTTACAGAGGGGCAACGAATACATACAGCCCGGCCCGGGTGGCACCGCAGATCACCATGCCGGTCATGATCATCCACGGGGAAAAAGACCGGCGCTTCCCTGTATCATTTGCTTTGAAACTGAAACACTGTTTTGTCCATGACAGGGTGGCCTGCTATATTGGCAAAGACGCCGGCCACAGCGGGGCAAGCAAAACCAGGGGATATGGACCTGCTGTAAAATCTTTTATTGATACATATCTGGGAAGCCGGACACAGGTTGGCAGGCACAGCCTATAATCATGGCAATAGCATGTCAAATATCCGGAGACACAGTTAAAGGTTGACTAAAATCCCTCAAATATCGTATTATTCCCTGATATTTTAACCCCCTAACCTAAAAAAGGAGTAAGTCGGGATGAAAAAATGGACCCTGTTTATGCTGATATTTTCCCTTGTTTTACTGGGATTTTCAGCGGGTGCCTTTGGCGCGGAAGACAAGAAAATCAAGGCCGGATTTATTTATGTGGGCCCTGTGGGAGATTACGGCTGGTCCCATGCCCATGACCTGGGCAGAAAACAGGCAGAAGAAACATTTGACTGGCTGGAGACCGTGTATGTGGAATCGGTGGCGGAATCCGACAGTGACCGGATCATCGACCGTTTGATCCAGCAGCAGAAATGTGATGTGGTGTTTACCACCAGCTTCGGATTTATGGACCCTACCATCAAGGCTGGCAAACGTTATCCAGACAAGCTGTTCATGCACTGTTCCGGGTTCAAGCGCTCGGATAATGTGGGCACCTATTTTGGTGACCTGTACCAGATGTACTACCTGAACGGCATCATGGCAGGCGCTCTGACCAAAACCAACAAAATCGGCTATGTGGCAGCCTTTCCCATCCCTGAGCTGATCCGTCACATCGACGCTTATGCCCTGGGCATCAAGGCGGCCAATCCCGAGGCAAAAGTCCATGTCAAATGGATCTATGCCTGGTACGGGCCGGACAAGGCCAGAGAAGCGGCCGAGTCCCTGATTGCCGAAGGCTGCGATACCCTGGCCTTTACCGAGGATACCCCGGCGGTCATAGAGGTGGGACAGTCTCACACGGAAAAAGGCAAACAGATCTATACTTTCAGCCATTATTCCGCCATGCAGCCCTATGGAGAAGATTCCGTTGTTTCCGGCCAGCTCATGGACTGGGGCGGGATGTATGTAAAAATTCTGGACGACATTCATACCGGCAACTGGACCAATGAAGATGTATGGTGGCTGGCCAAAGAGGGTGCCGCCATCCTGGGGGGCAATGAAACCGATCCCATCAACCCCAAATTTGTGGATGACCTGAAACAGGCCATGATCCAGACCGAAGCTTTCGGGAAAATATCTGCCTATGATCTGGTCATGAAACGCTATGACCAGATGAAACAGGGAGTGGATGTGTTTGATCCCTTTACCGGACCTGTCTACGACAGCAAAGGCACCCTGCAGATCAAGGCTGGTGAACGGGCTTCCAAAGACGATCTGTTAAGCATCATGTACTATGTGGATAACGTGGAAGGCACCATCCCCCAATAATCCCAATCATGCGGCGGTCCGGAAATCTTTTTTCCGGACCGCACCGTTACATCCCCTATGAAAAAAATACTTCGCCTTGAAATGGAAGGCATCAGCAAATCCTTTCACGGCATCCATGCCAACAAAGACATCAATCTGTCTGTGGAATCCGGTGAAATCCTGGGACTTCTCGGAGAAAACGGTGCCGGCAAAACCACTTTGATGAATATTCTCTACGGACTGTACCAGCCGGAGGCAGGGCAGATCAAAATCAACGGCCGGCCCATCCGGATTACCAATCCCATGGAATCCATTCTTCACGGCATCGGCATGGTACACCAGCACTTCATGCTGATCCAGAACCACTCGGTTATTGAAAACATCGCTTTGGGATACAAGGATACCCCGTTTTTTTTTCCGAAAATCAAAATCCGGGAAAAAGTGGCATCCTTTTCCCGGCAGTTCAACTTCACCATTGATCTCAACAGAAAAATCTGGCAGCTGTCCGCCGGAGAACAGCAGCGGGTGGAGATCATAAAATCGCTGCTGAACGGTGCTGACCTGCTTATTCTTGATGAGCCCACATCAGTGCTCACCCCAAGGGAAATAGAAGAACTCATCCATATTTTGCGGCAGATGAAAGCGGATGGCCACTGCGTGATCTTCATCTCCCACAAACTCGATGAGATCATGAACATCTGCGACCGGGTGGTGGTGCTCCAGAAGGGCAGTATTGTGGGCAGTGCCGATACAAACCAGACAGATAAAAAAACCCTGGCCCGGATGATGGTCGGCCGGGATGTGGTCTTTAACATCAGCAGGGAAAAAATTGACAGGGGACCTAAAATCCTGAGCGCAGATCAGGTTCATGTGGCAGGAGACATGGGGCTGCCTGCGGTAAAAGGGGTCAGTTTTGATTTGTATGAAAATGAAATTTTCGGTATTGCCGGGGTGGCGGGCAACGGCCAGCGGGAGCTGGCAGAAGCCGTCACAGGGATCCGCAAGATTGACAGCGGCAAAATAACCATCAACGGCAAAGACATCACCAACCTGTCCCCACGGCATATTTACGACCACGGGGTCTCCCATGTCCCTGAAGAGCGCATCCGGTTCGGTATTGCACCGGGACTGTTTCTCTATGACAATGCCATTTTAAAGCAGCACCACCTGAAAAAATTTTCCCGGCGGTATTTTCTCAAATACGACCAGGTAAAACATCACACCCGGGGTATTGTAGATGATTTCAGAGTACATACCCATTCCATCGACAACCAGATCAAAAACCTTTCCGGCGGCAACATCCAGAAACTGATACTGGGCAGAGAAATCAGCGAACAGCCACAGCTTTTGGTAGCTTCCCACCCCACCTACGGGCTGGACGTGGGAGCCACGGAATTTTTGCGTCACCACCTGCTCAATCTCCGCAAACAGGGCAGTACCGTGCTGCTTTTCTCTGAAGACCTGGAAGAAATTTTTGAACTCTGCGACCGGATCGCCATCATTTTTGCCGGTGAATTCATGGGAATTTTTGACTCCGATGATGAACGCCTGTGTGAAATCGGCCTGATGATGGCCGGGTCCAACCGCATGTAATTATTAACACAAAGACATTGCCCATGATACGCCTTTCCTTCACCGACCGATACAAGATCACACGGCTGCGCGCTTTGATGACCAATATCTTTTCTCTGGCAGCCGGCCTTGTGGTCATCAGCATCATCTTTCTCATTGCCGGGGTCAACCCGCTGTTTGCCATCGCTGAAATATTCCAGGGATCATTCGGTTCCATGTACGGATTCAAGGAAACCATCACCAAAGCCATCCCTTTGATTCTCATCGGTGCCGGCCTGACCCTGGCATTCCGGGCAAAGTTCTGGAACATCGGGGCAGAGGGGCAGCTGCTCATGGGTGCGATTTTCTCCACCTGGACCGGGCTTGCTTTCGGCAACACCCTGCCTTCTTTTGTTATCATACCATTGATGTTTGCCGCAGGCTTTTTAGGCGGTGCCCTGTGGGGCATTATCCCGGCCATACTGAAAATCAGATATGCCATCAACGAGGTGATTTCCACCCTGATGCTCAACTATATCTGTGCCCATATTCTGACCATGCTCATTGTGGGTCCCTGGAAAGGGGCATCCCGGTTCGGATTTCCCGGCACCGACAACCTGCCGGAAGCCTCCATTCTCAGTGTGATTCCCGGATCCCGGATCCATTATGTCACCCTGATCCTGGCCATTGCCTGCGCCGCCATCCTGACCCTTGTCATTTACCGGACCCGGTTCGGGTATGAAGCGCGGGTGGTAGGGGAAAACCCGGATGCCGGCAAATACGCAGGTATCAATTTTTTTAAAACCACCCTGATCCTCATGGCGGTTTCCGGTGGTCTGGCCGGTCTGGCAGGGGTGGGGGAAGTGGCAGGCATCCACCATTACCTGAGCTATCCTGCATCGGTTTCCTCAGGATACGGGTTCACCGCCATCATCGTGGCATGGCTGGCCAAACTCAATCCTTTGTATACCATCTTCTCCGGCATCTTTTTTGCCGGCATCCTGGTGGGCGGGGATGCCATCCAGATTTCCCTTGGCCTGCCTGCGGCAACTGTGGAGATCGTCAACGGCACCCTGCTGATCTTCCTCATCATGGGGGATTATTTTTTACACAACAAAATAAACGTCACATTTTCACGCGCATAGGAAACCCATCCATGGAAGAAATCATTATCTCAACACTCCAGCGCACCATGGTGGCAGGTACGCCGCTGCTGCTGGCCACCACAGGGGAAATCATCTGTGAAAGAAGCGGCATCCTCAATTTAGGGGTGGAAGGGGTCATGGCCCTGGGAGCGGTCACCGCATTTATCGTCACCATGACCACGGGATCCCCCTGGCTGGGGGTTCTGTCCGCCCTGGCCGCCGGCATGGTGATTTCCATTATCCATGCTTTTACATCGGTGACCCTCCAGGCCAACCAGGTTGTCTCAGGTCTGGCGCTCACCATGCTGGGTCTGGGCCTGGCCGGTATGGTGGGAAAGCCCTATGTGGGAAAGCCTTTGACCATAAAAATGGATGATATCACCATTCCGGTATTGTCGGATATTCCCTATATCGGCAAGGTATTGTTCAGCCAGAGCCCGTTTTTCTTTATGGCCATAGGCCTGGCACTGGTATCCTGGTTTTTTCTCCAGAGAACCCGGCTGGGCATCCAGATCCGGTCCACCGGAGAAAACCCGAAAGCCACGGAAACCCAAGGGGTGAATGTGTTTTTGATCCGGTATATGTCGGTGATCATCGGCGGCGGATTTTCCGCTTTGGCAGGGGCCCATCTGTCCATCTCCTATTCCAAATCCTGGATCGAAGGCATGACCGCTGGCAGGGGCTGGATTGCCATAGCTTTGACCATTTTTGCCCTGTGGAATCCGGGCCGGGCCATCTGGGCCGCGTTTCTGTTCGGCGGTATTTTTGTGGCCCAGTATTTGATGCAGCCGCTTGGCATCTCTCCCAATTTTCTGGCCATGCTGCCCTATATTGCCACCCTGCTCATACTTGTGCTCATCAGCTTAAAAGACCCCAGAAAACTCAATGCCCCGGCCATGCTGGCAGCCCCCTATAAAAGAGGGGAACGCTGATAATTTCTTTGACTTTTCATTGATTTTTCTTGAAAATGATAATCAGGACCATTACAGACAAAAAGGAGTTCCCATGTCTTCTCCCACCAATGCCATTGATGAAATTGCAAAAATATTTCTGACAACCACCCGAAAAACACTGGAAACAGGTACCGGACAGGCCATCACCTTTTCTTCCACCATCCAGGATATCCCGAGGGTTTCCATGAAACCGGATGTAACCTCCTTTGTGCAGTTTGACGGAGACTATACCGGCCTGGTTATTTTAAACTTCTCTGCTGAGGCTGCCTTTGAAATCTACAAAAAATACATGCTGGCCATGGGCATGCCGGAAAACGAGCTGGCCGCCACCATCAGGGATTCGGAAGTCACCGATACCATCGGTGAAATCACCAACCAGCTTATGGGCCAGCTCATCAAGGAGGTGGAAGAAAAATTCACCCTCAATGCCGAATTCGGCCAGCCCAAGGCCCTGACCCTCAATGCGGCCATCACCCTTCTGATCGATGCCCATTTTGCGGAAAACCGGCGGTTGTCATTTAAAATCAACAACTACAGCTTCCGCATTGAAATTGCCATGGAACATACCCAGTTCATCACCCTGCAATCAATACAGCCGCTGACACCCCCAGCCAGTAATACCGTGTCATGAAACCTGTAAAACGCTTCATTGCAGTCCTGATAACCTTTTTTCTGATTTTGACAGGATATCCAGCCGTTTGTTTTGCCATTTCCATACCGGATGAAAAAAAACTGTCCGACAAGTTCATGAAAATGATCCGGGAAGAAAAGGTGATCCTCAATGATCCCGTGGCCAGTCACCTGATCAATACCGTGGCCCGGCATATCCTTTCTCATCTGCCGCCCCAGCCTTTTAACTACAGCTTTTATCTCATCGATGATGATACCTTTAATGCCTTTGCCAGCCCGGGATCCAATATTTTCATTCACAGGGGGCTTATTACGGCCCTTTCCAGCGCAGATGAACTGGCCGGCATCCTGGGCCACGAAATCGCCCATGCAGCCAGCCGGCATGTGTCCCAATCCATAGACCGGTCCAAACTGGTCTCCATCGGCAGCATGGCAGGCGTACTGGCCGGGGTACTCATCGGATCAGCCGGAGGCGGAGACGCCAGCCGGGCGCTGACAGTGGGATCAATGGCAGCCGGGCAATCCGCCATGCTGGCCTATACCCGGGAAAATGAAACCGAAGCAGACCAGAAGGCATTTTTGCTGTTGAAACAGACCTGTTATTCTCCGGCAGGGCTGCTGGAAGGTCTCAACAAATTGCGGGCCGCAGATTTCAGGGGTATTGAAGGGGTTCCGGATTATTTTAAGACCCATCCCGGCACAGGCAGCCGGATTGCGCACCTGGCCAGCCTGCTGGCCGACTATGAACCATCGGAAAAATCTGCTGCCTGCCCGGAAATCTATGGCTATGACATGGTGAAATACCGCATGATGGGATTGTATGAAGATACCGGCAAAAGCATCCGGAAAATCGAAACACAACTGACTGCGGAGATATCCGCATCTGAGCTGCAGGCACGCCATTATGGTCTGGGCCTTTTGTATGCAAGAGAAAACCGACGGGACAAGGCCATTTCCCATCTGCAGAAAGCCCTTTCATTTGACCTGCTGGATCCGCTGGTACTCCTGGAACTGGGACGGGTTTATACCATTGACGGCCAGTATGAAAAAGCACTGAATGTGCTGTCAGGGATCCAGTCGGATCCGGTACTGGGCACTGCGGCAAAATATCATCTGGCTGTGGCACAGATGGAATCAGGAGATCGGTCTTCTGCCAGACAAAACCTGGACCAGGTGATAACAACATCTTCTCACACATTTCCCAGGGCATATTTCCACCTGGCCGGCATCATGTCCCGGGAAAACAAAACCGCCCTGTCCCATTATTACCTGGGGGTATACTATGATGTGATGCAGGATGACAAAAATGCCGCACGCCATCTGGACAGGGCGCTGGAGGAAGGACTGGAAGACCCGGATACCGAAAAATCGGCAAAAGAGCGATTAAAAGGGATATCCGGCACCTGATGTACTGATGTAATGGGGCCTGTGAAAAACCCTTACACCCGGTCAAACCGGTCAAATTTCATGGTAAAAGTCCCCCTGCCCTGGGTAGCGGAACGCAGGGCAGTGGAGTAACCGAACATTTTGGCCAGGGGTACCACCGCATGGATGACCTGGATATTGGTTTTGGGGGTGATGGATTC
>JAABUB010000072.1 GCA_011389575.1 Desulfotignum sp.
ACGGTAGGAAGCCATGGGAATATCCCGCCGGGGATCCACCAGTTCCTCAAAAATATCCTTGAACAGGACTCGGTTGTTCACTATTCTTATAGCACCTATGGAAATGATCTCATCTCCGCCTTCCGGATTCAGACCGGTTGTTTCCGTATCAAAAACCGTATAGGAGATCTCTTTTAACCGGGTATCCAGCAGGTTTTTGTCCCGGTCTTTGAACTGGAACAGGTCAAAATCATAAAATTCAGGCCGGGACCCTGCCATGACAGGTATCCGGTGTTTTGCCGCCACCGATGTTTCAGCGCTTTTTCTGACAGACAAAATGATATGGGCACTGGTGTTTTCATCAGAAACCAGGATGTCAAACCGGGTGTTGTTGAGTTTGAGAACCGATTCAAATCCGGGCAGGGTATTGATGTGCTGGTGTTTTATGGTTTCAAGGTCTGTAATTTTCACAGGGACATCTTCCCAGGTAATATCACACCTGATCCGGTCATGGTCGGTTGACGCTGCCAGGTCGAACTCAGACCGGCCTGTGAGCCGGGCCAGGGCATTGAACAAAAACACAAATGCCTGGGTCAGAGAATAGGTGTCCGCCATGATCCGTTCATTTTGTGTCCGGTTATATACATTGATCCGGATACCATGAAGATGTCCTGACAGTTTTTGTACCCGGAAAAGAAATTGTGCCAGATCCAGCCGGGTTAAGGGCAGGCGGGAGAGAAAAATATCCTGGATGGTATCAGACAGTTTGTGAAAACGTTCTGCTGCAGGCGTATGTTTTTCCATTGTCTGGTGAAACTCTGCCAGATGGTTCTGGATGGATTCATATTTTTTGATATCCTGGGAGATCTCCTGGAACGCCAGAATAAATCCGGTCATCTGGTTGTTTTTGTCCAGGACCGGGATGGTTTCCACACTGATCAGGCAATGGGGGGAAACCGGGGTGATAAAATAGGAACCCGCACTGTTTTCCCCTGATGTCAGCTGTTCTGTGATCTCTTCCATGGCATGGGCGATGAGCTCCTTGTCCACCAGGTGAAAAATGGACCGGCCAAGGCCCATGAAATGTTCGGTTTTTTTCAGGTCGGTGGTGGTGAATATTTTTTTGGCCAGAGAATTGTACAGCAGAATCCGGCCGCTGGTGTTACAGATGATCACCCCCTGGGGCAGTTCTCCCATGATGGCGGCCAGCAGGTTTCTTTCCTGCTCGGTTTCTTTTCTGGCAGCCAGCACCTGGTGGGCAATGGTCTGGTCCTGTTTTTCAAACATGTCGGCAAAGGTGTTGATGGTTCTGGCCAGGGCCTGGATGTCATGGTTTCCTCTCACAGGGATGCGCAAAGAGGGGTTGGATGCATAGATCATGGCCACTTCGGCAGATATCTTTTTTACCGGTTTGATGTAATTGGCATACACCAGGTCTGATGCTGCCCAGAACACCAGGCAGAGCAGGAGAAACCCGCCCAGCAGCAAAGCTGTATGACTCTTACAGAAATCTACCGCCACTTTTACCTGATCAGGGGTCAGGTGCAGCCAGACGTACACAGCCATGCCTGCGAAAATCAGGAAAATGATGCCCGCAACTGCCAGGGCGAATATCCAGAATCGGTGGCTCAGGGTCATGGGTACAAAAAATAAAGAATTCCGGACAAAGGGCTTTGTCCGGAATTCTTCCTGGTATTATAGATTATGATATGTGATTATCCCCACCATCCCCAGCTGAATGAGGCCACGAACAGTACGCAGAAAATAAGGGTTCCAATAAGGTATTTGTCTTCCAGAGCCATGGTAAATCTCCTTTGTTTCTCAGTTTGTTAAATCAATGGTCCAGGTTGTCACATATTATCAGCTTCCTTGGTAACATCCATGGTTTCCTCATCCGCCCGTCTGATCTGTTCCGCGGATGTGGTGGACATTTCCGCTTTAAAACACAGGCCCCACATCACTACGATGCCCAGGATCCACCAGATGATCTGCCAGGACCAGATGGGCGGAAACCCGGCAAAGGATATGGCATTGTTGCCGATGAGCACACCGGGGCCGATGGCCATGAAAAACCATATGGGAACGGCGATCTTCATGTATCCGCGCCAGCGTTTGCCTTTTTCAGAGGGACCGTCAATGGAGTCCAGCCATTCTCTGACCTCTTTTTGGCGGGCAATGGTTTCTTCACTGTCTTTCAGACCCAGACCACGGCACAGGTATGCCACGCCCAGCCCCACGAAAATACCCCAGCCTGCCGTATGGATGGACAAAGGATACTGCCATACATAATAGGTGAGAAAACAGGCGATAATGGCGGCTAGCAGTCCCAGGACCACGCCGATGCTGGGGAATTTGAATCCCCAGTGCACCCCTAACAGGCAGATGTACATGATGGTACCAAAAGCTGTGGCAAATCCGCCGATCATGACGATGGCATCGGTGGCGGTCAAAGAGACCACAACCGCGGCCGCTGCCAGGATGGTGGCAAAGATCCGGTTGGTCCAGATCTGCTCGGAATGGGAGCCGCCCTGTTTTCTGACATACCGCCACCACACATCCCGCTGGATAATGGTGCCGCCGGTGCCGATATAGGGGGCTGCCGTGGAATGGATGGCGGCAATGGCGCCCATGAACACCAGGCCCATGAGCGGACCGGGCATAAATTTGACCATGAGTATGGGCACCACATCGCCGTTGGTCATTGCGTTGCCGCCCAGTTCAGCGGCCAGCCTACCGCTTTCCAGCAGAATACGGGCGCCGATGCCCTGGAACGCGGTGAAAAAGAAAAGGGCCAGACCCACCACAAAGGTGGACATGAACACCTGCTGCCAGGCCAGGGGCTTGGGAGAGGAAAGACCGAAGTTCCACAGGGTAAAGGCCGGGGATGACTGGATCCCCATGAGGGCGAACATGTAGGTGAGGATCATCACCGCGGTCCACCCGCCGCTGCCCAGGCCGAAGTGAATCAGGCCCGGCACCTGCATGTATTTGTCTTCAAGGGTGCCCATGGAAGCCACAAATCCGGACCACCCGCCGAACAGGGGACTTGTGATGGTGTAGAATCCCAGCAGGATGATGCCGCCCACCAGGAGGCAGAACTGCAGCACCCCCACCCAGGTGGAAGCTTTGAGACCGCCGGTGACCACATAGAACCACACGATAAAGGCCATGAAAATCAATCCGATGGTTTCGGGCACGCCGGCTGTCCAGTAGAACAGCTTGGCTGCAGCAATGAGCTGGAGCCCTGAGTAGAAAATGGAATACAGAAACGCCGCCAGAACCGTGAGCCAGCGAACCGCTTCATTGTTATAGTAATAGGCAAACATGTCCCCCGGAGTGATAAACCCGTAGCGCTTGCCCATAAGCCAGTTTCTTTTGGCAAAAAATGCCCCGGTTATGGGAATGGTGAGCACATAAAAGGATGCAAACGCATACACCAGCCCTGCTTTCCAGATCAAACCGGGATGACCGATAAAGGTCCACCCGGAAAACGATGCCGCAGTTGCCGCCATCAAAAATGCGATGAACGGAATGGAGCGGCCGGCGATGCCATACCCCGAAGCTGTCTTTTCAGTGAAAAATCCTTTCAGGCCCCACCAGAAACAGTAGATGATGTACAGTCCCAGAAAAATCCATACCCATACTTTTGGATCCATAATTTTTTCCTCCTCTTGTCTCATTTATATGAAATGACCGGATCTTGTTTGATTATCAAATAATTGTCGGATAATCAGGGCATATCACACCACCTCCCTTCCATCTGTATTCATGTATATATGCTTTGGTTGTCATGCTTGTTTTCCATATCCGATCTTTCCCAGTGAGACGGTGATTTCATCCAGGATGGTATCATCATCTATGGTGGCAGGTACCTTATACTCTTTTTTGTCTGCAATGGAGCGCATGGTGCCCCGCAGGATCTTTCCGGACCGAGTCTTGGGCAGGCGCTGGACTACGGTGGCGGTTTTAAAGGCCGCCACAGGACCGATGCTGTCCCTGACCAGCTGCACCACTTCTTTGACCACTGCATCATCGTCCCGGTCCACCCCGGCGTTGAGCACCACCATCCCTAAGGGTACCTGGCCCTTGAGGGCATCTTCCACCCCCATGACAGCGCATTCCGCCACATCCGGATGGCCGGCGATCACCTCTTCCATGGCACCGGTGGACAGGCGGTGGCCTGCCACATTGATGATGTCATCGGTTCTGGCCATGACAAATACATACCCGTCCGCATCAATATACCCGGCATCTGCGGTTTCATAGTATCCCGGAAATGTTGCCAGATAGGCGGAAATGTACCGGTCATCATTCTGCCACAATGTGGACAGGGTACCCGGGGGCAGGGGAAGTCTGGCAACAATGGCGCCGATTCCCCCCGGGCCCACAGGATCTCCTGCCTCATCCAGCACAGCCAGGTCCCAGCCCGGGGCCGCCTTGGTGGGGGAGCCGGGTTTGACCGGGAACTGGTGCAGTCCCACACAGTTGGCAGCAATGGCCCACCCGGTTTCTGTCTGCCACCAGTGGTCGATCACCGGCACCTTGAGGCTGTCTTCCGCCCAGGAAAGGGTGTCGGGATCGGTTCTTTCCCCGGCCAGAAACAGGTATTTGAAATGTGACAGGTCAAAGCCGGCCATCAATTTGGCTGCCGGATCCTGCTGCTTGATGGCCCGGAATGCTGTGGGCGCGGTGAACATGGTTTTTACCTTATGCTGGGAGATGACCCGCCAGAAGGCGGAGGCATCCGGTGTTCCCACGGGCTTGCCTTCATAGACGATGGTGGTGCACCCCTTGAACAAGGGGGCATACACGATATAGGAATGTCCCACCACCCATCCGATGTCCGAGGCGGCCCAGTACACATCCCCCTGGTTGACGTTGTAAATGGCGTTCATGGTCCACTTGAGGGCCACCATATGGCCACCGTTGTCCCGGACAATGCCTTTGGGCTGGCCGGTTGTGCCCGAGGTGTACAGGATATACAAAGGATCTGTGGCAGCCACTGGCACACATTCTGCCGGTGCTGCCTGGTCCATGGCCTCATCCCAGTCAAAATCCCGGCCTGCCTGCATGTCGGCAGCGGCCTGGGGGCGCGCAAATATGATGCAGGCTTCCGGTTTGGTGTCGGACAGGTCAATGGCTTTGTCCAGCAGTGGCTTGTATGGGATCACCCGTTTGACCTCAATGCCGCAGGATGCGGATACAATGACCTTGGGTTTGGCATCGTCTATCCGGGTGGCCAGTTCATTGGCGGCAAACCCGCCGAACACCACGGAATGGATGGCCCCGATTCTGGCACAGGCCAGCATGGCAAACAGGGCCTGGGGAATCATGGGCATGTAGATGATGACCCGGTCTCCTTTGGTCACCCCCCTTTGCTTCAGGACCCCGGCAAAGCGCGATACCTGGTCTTTGAGGTCATTGTAGGTATAGGTGGTAATGGTGTCGGTCACCGGGCTGTCATAGATGACGGCAGCCTGGTCTCCCCTTCCTTGATCCACATGCAGGTCCACCGCATTGTAGCAGGTGTTGGTTTCTCCGCCCGCAAACCACCGGAAAAAAGGGGCGTTGGCATCATCCAGCACCTTGTCCCATTTTTTGTACCAGTGGCATTCTTCGGCAATAGGCCCCCAGAATCCTTCCGGGTCTTTAATGGATTGCTCATGGGCCTGGTCATACAGATTGGACATTGTGTTTCCTCCTCACATTAACAGCACAGCATTATTTTTGAACCATGTTCTTGATCTCTTCCACAACTTCCGGGTTGGCCAGGGTCATGACATCCCCTACATCGCCTTTGTTGGAAATGGCGCCCAGCACCCGGCGCATGATCTTTCCGGACCGGGTTTTGGGCATATCCGGCACCAGCCAGACCCGTCTGGGTTTGGCAATTTTGCCGATCTGGTCGCATACGGCATCGGAGATTTTCTTTGCCAGTTCGTCTGACGGCTGGACCCCGGTTTTCAGGGCAATGTACAGATCCGGTTCTATGCCTTTGATCTCATGGGATACCGGCACAACCGCGGCTTCCGCCACCTCATCCACCACCAGGGCGGCGGATTCGATCTCTTTGGTTCCCAAACGGTGGCCGGATACATTGATAACATCATCGATCCGTCCCAGGATCCTGAAATAGCCGTCGTCAGCCATCATGGCGGCATCACCTGCCAGATAGGGCCAGTCTTTCCAGTCCTTGCTCTCCGAATTTCTACACACCGGTGCAAAATAGGTGTCCACAAACCGCTGGCGGTCTCCCCAGATGGTCTGGAACTGGCCGGGCCAGGGGTTGCGGATGCAGATATTGCCGGCAATCCCGGTTTCGTTGATTTCTTTGCCTTCGTCATCCAGGATGAAGGGGTGGATGCCCGGAACCCCGGGACCGGCGCTGCCCGGTTTCATGGGTTTGAGACCCGGTACAGTGGAACATAAAAACCCGCCGGTTTCCGTCTGCCACCAGGTATCCACGATAATGGCCTCTCCCTTGCCCACAGCTCTTTCATACCATTTCCACACTTCCGGCTCGATGGGCTCGCCAACCGTGGTCATGTGTTTGAAGTGGTAGGTATATTTGGCCGGTTCTTCGGGTCCCAGTTTTCGTAAAGCACGGATGGCGGTGGGGGCGGTGTGGAAGATGTTGATATCCAGTTCCTGGGCGATGCGCCAGGACCTGCCGGCATCCGGATAGGTGGGCACCCCTTCGTAGATGACAGAGGAGGCGCACAGGGCCAGGGGGCCGTATACGATAAAGGAATGGCCCGTGATCCACCCGATGTCCGCCATGCACCAGTATACATCTTCGGGATGGATATCCTGGATATATTTGGACATGGCCGTGACATAGGCCAGGTATCCGCCGGTGCCGTGCTGACATCCCTTGGGTTTGCCGGTGGTGCCGCTGGTGTACATAAGAAACAGCGGATCTTCAGACAGCATTTTTTCCGGCTCAATGCGTTTTCCATAGTGGTTTTTCAACTCTTCGTTCACAAACACATCCCTGCCGTCTACCATGGGGGTGGAAGAGGAATATTTGCCCGGATACCGCTGCCACACCAGGACCTTGTCCACCACCTGGCCCTGTTTTTCGGAAATTTTGGCGGCCTCGTCTGCATGCTGTTTGTGGTTGAGCAGTTTGCCGGCCCGGTAATAGGCATCCATGGTAATGAGCACCCGGGAATTGGAATCCACGATCCGGTCGGCACAGGCAGATGCGGAAAATCCGCCGAACACCACGGAATGGATCACCCCGAGTCTGGCGCAGGCCAGCATGGTGATGGGAAGTTCCGCTGACATGGGCATGTGAATGGTGACCCGGTCACCGCGCTTAAGCCCTGCAAAATCCCGCAGCAGGGAGGCAAATTCATTGACCCGGACATACAGTTCCTGATAGGTGATATGGTCTATGCGCTCTTCTTCGAGTTCCGGGACAAAATGGATGGCGGTCTTGTTCTTGTTGTCTTTGAGGTGGCGGTCGATGCAGTTGTAGCTGGCATTGATCAGACCCCCTTTAAACCATTTGAAACAGGGTGCGTCACTGGTATCCAGGACTTCGTCCCAGTATTTGAACCAGGTGAGCATTTCAGCATATTCAGTAAAATAATCGGGAAAATTGTCCAGGCTGAACCGGTCAAAGATGGATGGATCAGTCAGATTGGCCTGGCCGATGAATTGGGGGGATGGATAATAATACTCTTCTTCTTTCCAGTGGACAGCGATCTGGGCTTCCGTGGTTTCGACAACATCTTTTTTGCTCATGCGGCATCTCCTTTTTTATGGTTTAATTATTTGAAATAATTAATATTATAATAAAAACCGAGAATGCTATCACCTCCTTTTTCCGATTGAATAAACTGTTTTTCACCTGGTTTTGGCCAGGTTACAAAAATATAGTAACTATTTTGTACTAACGGCGTTGTGTCTGTATATCCTGCAATTGCTTAAGATCAGCAACAAGTTTTTTCCACAACCGTGTGAGAAGGCGGCAACGTCCAGAAAGAGATGCAAAACTGGCATTATTCGCTGAATTTGATTTATTTAACTTCTTCATCAAATATTAAGATTATGCGGTTAAGTCAATAAAAAAAATGGTATTTTCTTAAATTATTTTTCTATGCAGGGTTTTTGGCCTGAAAACCCACCAGCTGCAGAAAACAAAAAATCATTGCAAGGCAGCGGCTTGGCAGGTATAGTCCAGGAAGCTGTAAACCAAATTTTTGATATTGCGCAGATCCGCAAAAAAGCAAAATAAAATGCAGACATAAGAAAGGATTCATCTATGAAACATCCCATTGATAATTACTGGCAATTGAAATTACATGCAGTCAAGGACAATCTGGAAAAAAACAATTTTGAGGTGTATGTTGCAGATACAGCGGCAGCAGCCAAAGATCTTGCCCTGGAACAGATCATTCCGGCCCTGGATATCAAGACTGTTTCCTGGGGCGGTTCCATGTCCTTTGTGGCCACAGGGCTTTTCCACGCCCTCATGGAAGACAAAAATCTTGACATCATCAACACCTTTGACAAAAACCTTTCCTTTGAAGAGATGATGGAAACCCGGCGCCGGTCCCTGCTGGTGGATCTGTTCATCACCGGTACCAATGCCCTGACCGAAGCCGGCCAGCTGGTGAATCTGGACATGATCGGCAACCGGGTGGGGGCCATGATGTGGGGACCTGTGCATGTGCTGCTTATCATCGGCAGAAACAAGCTGTGCCAGGATATGGAAGATGCCATGTTCCGGATAAAAAACTATGCCGCACCTGTGAACACCATGAATCTGGACAAAAAAACACCCTGTGCTACCACCGGCATCTGCCAGGAATGTGCCAGTCCGGACCGGATCTGCAACTACTGGACAATCATAGAAAAATCATTTGTCAAAAAACGTATCAAGATTATTCTCGTTAATGAAGATCTGGGGTTTTAAATCATGCAGACCATTGCAGTTTTTCAGCAGAACGGATCCGGAAATACCAAGATTGCGGGGATCAACCAGTTCGGTGACCAGCAGTTTTGCATACAGATTTTTGACATTGAACCGGACCTGCCGGAGGTTTTGGATGACACGTCCCCATACCTGCCAAAGGTTATTCATGCGGATCTGGTTCTGGATTATCTCAAACACCATGACTTGTCTGAAGATGTAAGCCTGTTGTGCGAAAAACTGGGAATTCCCCTGGTGGCTTCCGGCAAAAAAATACAATGCGGCAATGCCATCTGTCCGCCTACCTGCTGCACCCTGGCAGACCATCCAGCCCTCGGGGATTACGGCAAAACATTCGGTGCCCCGAAAATTGCGGTGGATATTGCCGATGACCGCATTGCGGACATCCGGGTACTGCGGGGTGCGCCCTGCGGTGCCACCTGGCTGGCAGCAAAAAAAGTGGCAGGACTGTCCCTGAAAGAGGCCATGACCCGGTTCGGCCTGGAGGTGCAGTTTTTCTGTTCCGCCAATCCGGCTGGATGGGATCCCCTTTACGGCAAAAGTCCTGTGCACGTGGCAGCAGACATCCACTCCGCTGCATTGAAAACCTGCCTGAAAAAGCAGGTGGAGACCCGTTAATACCGTATTTCAAAGGTATTGTAATCAGACGGAGGCATGTCTTCCGTGACAACCTGGTCCACCCGGGAGGCAGGGGCGCCTGTGTGACACCATTTTTCCATCCGGGCTACCTGGTCGGGTGTTCCCTGGAATACGGCTTCCACAGATCCGTTTGCCCTGTTTTTGACATACCCGGTGACCCCGATTTTCTGTGCAGCTTTGAGGGTTTCCATGCGGAAGAACACCCCCTGGACTTTCCCGGAAATCAACACTTTTTTACATTGTGTCTGTGACATTTTTCCTCCTTTTGCCAAGGGCTTTTCAATCAAAGGTTTTAAAACAGCCGGTGCCACCATGTCCCGGCCGAATTTTTCAAAAATGCTGTCCACAGCCCGGTCCACAGATTCCCACTGCTTTTTTGTTTTATGGTCCGGTGGCTGAATAAGCTCCATCTGGACCGGCGCATCTGCAGATTGCAGATGGGAAACACCCACCCCTATCAGCCGGATTTTCTTTTTCAGGGACACCTGTGTGAACAGGGACAATGCATGGTGAAAGATTGCCTCGCCAGAGCAGATGCGGTCAGGGATTTTCCGGCTTTTCGTGGTCTGGGTGAAATCAAAAAATTTTATTTTTATGGAAACACTGCTGCAGACCAGGTTTTTTTTTCTCAGATCCCTTCCCACCCGCCTGGAACGGGCCAGCAGAACTTCTCTGGCTGCCTGAAAGTCGGAAATATCAGACGGCAGGGTGGTCTCACTGGAAATGGATTTGCGCAGGGTTCCCGTCTGCACACAGGTGTCATCGATACCGTGGGAAAGCGCACACAGCCGAAGCCCGAATTTCCCCATTTTTCTGGATAAAAACTGTGCATCGAACCGCTGGACATCTCCCAGGGTGCGGATGTTCAAAACACCCATCTGTTTCATGGCATGGGTACCTACGCCGGAGATTTTTTCAATGGGCAGATCTTTTAATACACCGGGCATCTGCTCTCTGGAAATATGGGTTATCCCGTCGGGTTTGTTCATATCCGAAGCAATTTTGGCCAGAAATTTTTTGGGGGCAATACCAATGGAACAGGTCAGTGACAACTGGGTTAAAATTGCCTGTTTGATTTTCATGGCAATGGTCCGGGGAGGTCCGAACAGGGTTTCGCATCCTGTGATATCTGCATAGGCCTCATCAATGGATACCGGTTCCACCAAGGGAGAAAATTGTGATATGATGGCCATGATTTTTTTGGATTCTTTTGCATATTTTTTCATATTTCCGGGCACCACCATGAGATGGCTGCAGCGCTGCCGGGCCTGGAATAACGGCATGGCCGAATGGATACCAAATTGCCTGGCTTCATAGCTAGCCGTGGAAACAACTGCACGTGGTGAGTTGCCGCATACCACCACAGGCTTGTTTTTCAAGGCAGGGTTGTCCCGCTGTTCCACAGAAGCAAAAAATGCGTCCATATCAATATGCAATATCATGGGTCCTGCATTTCAAGCGTTTTTTCTGCAGTTCCAGTACATATTTGTGAAGCATCTCGTATTGTTCAATGGTGCAGTTTTCAAATATGCAGTGACAGATTCGCTCCCGGCTGATAAACAGGATCCGTGCACGGGCCGAAAAAAAGGTGCTTTCCCGGTAATTGGGAATATCCAGATCCATCTGGATATGATCTGCATCATATTGCGAGAATCCCTGGTCGAGAAATGCCATGCCGCTGGCACTGATATCCACAACCGTAACAGTTCTGCCCAGAAACCGGAGGGTTAAGCGCTCATGGTAGCTGAAAACATAGCGAAAGGCTTCGCGCTGGTTCTGAGTATCCAGGGGGGCCAGGATATCTGTAGTGGGTACAGTCTCAGATTTCGGTTTGGCTTTTTTCCAGAACAAATTCAACCCTCCTGTTTGCGGCCCTGTTGGCATCGGTTGTGTTGGGCTTCAGGGGCATGATATCCCCGTAACCGGTAGCAGTGAGCCGCTGGGGCCGGATACCTTTGGATACCAGATATTTTAAGACAGTTGTGGCCCTTATGGCGGATAATTCCCAGTTGGACGGAAATGCCTGTGTGGATATGGGAACATTGTCTGTATGTCCCTTGATATTGATGGTAAAATCCGGATAGTTTTCAAAAACAGTGATCATGCGGTCAAAAAGGGGCAGGGCGCCGGGCTTGAGCACAGCTGATCCGGATGTAAACAAAACTTCTCCTGACACCCGGAGAATAATTTTTCCGCCAAGGGCATAGGTGTCCAGATGGGCGGCGTGGTCAACAGTGTTGATCAGGTGGTTCATGTCCTTGAAAAGAGATTTTTTGCGCAGGGTAAGTCCTGTGACATCTTCAATGCTGATTTTTTGGTCCGAAATCTTGGATAATTCCAGTAATGCCATGATATCTTCAGGAGCTTTGTTCTGCTGAAGCTCATTTTTTACGGTTTCCATGGCAGCTTCAACTTTGTGTTTTTCAAAAGAGGAAAGGGTGTAGAGCAGGATAAAAAATACCAGCAGCAGGGTCATCATGTCTGCATAGGTAACCAGCCAGGTGGCCTCGTCATCATCGGTGATGAAATTATTATGGTACTGGGTGTCTCTCATGCTTTTTTGTTCATTTTTTCCAGGGGCTTGCGCAGTCTGGTGGATATGAAGCTGGACAGTTTTTCATAAATGATAATTGGATTGTTGTTGTTTATTATGGAAATGGCACCTTCCCGCATGATTTCCAGGTTGATGATTTCAATGACGGTTCTGGAACGGAGCTTGCCTGCAATGGGTAAAAAAAACAGGGTGGAAAGCAAGGATCCGTAAAAAGTGGTCAAAAGAGCGGTGGCCATGGCAGGTCCGATATTGGATGGATCCTGGAGCCGGCTCAGCATCTGAACCAGGCCGATGAGGGTTCCCAGCATTCCGAATGCCGGGGCATAAATGCCCATTTTGCGGAACACATCCTGGACAATGAAATGGCGCATCTGCAATGATTGTATTTCTGTAGTCAATGCCGCCCGTATGACATCTTCAGAAGATCCGTCCGCCAGCAGGCCGCAGGCTTTTTTCAAAAACGTGGAGCTGGTTTTGATTCTGCCCAGATGCATCAGTCCCTGGCGGCGGCTCATATGACTGAGCTGAATCATGGTGGCCACGGCATCATTGGGATCTTCCTTGTCTTTGGAGAACACAAAATAGGCTGCCTTGAATGCAGCAACGACATCTCTGAACTGAAAGGTGATAAGGGTGGTGGCAATGGTGCCGCCGAAAACAATCATCAATCCGGGGATATTGACAAAATTGTGCAGTTCTCCCCCCAGAAAAATAGCGGTAATGATCAGAGATAAACCTGAAATGATACCGATGAATGATGCGATGTCCATAAAGCGTCTGTTTCCTTGGTTTTGCGGGTATGGGTTACCCAAAAATATGTTTTTCTAAAATAGGACGGTAAGGCCCCATGTGTCAAGTCAAAGCTCATGGGGGAAATATTCAAACAGGGCCATCGCATGTAACCGCATCCTGTTCAGCTGCTTGATCCCCGCCCTCTGCGGGTAGCGGTGTGACCGGCCCGAGATTGGTATCTGACGGTCCTGTCACACCGCTACCCACAGAGGGCTAATTCAATATAGGTGATGCTGCAGCTGCATGTGATTTTCCAAAATATCAAGATCCAAACTGAATATTTGCTATAGCAGGGTGCGTTTCTATGGAGAGCCCCGGGTGGTGCCCTGTGAACGGACCGTCAGATCCGGAGGGGGCCTGGTAAAATTTGCCGGGATGATTTCAAACAGAGCGCGGGTTGCTGCACTTTATTGTTCTTATGCAAACAGGCCCCCGGAGATCTCGGGCCGGGCACAGGGCACCACCTGGGGCGGGGCCTGGGACAGAGTACTGCACAGAACGATCAAAAACCTGGCATGCCTATGGCAAATATCCCGATCCGAAAAGAATCATTGTAACAAGGGATTGGAATCTGGTATGATTTGATTTTATGGAAAATTTTATAAAAACAATAAAGCAAAAATACATATGAACAGCGCATGTCGGTCATGGACTAGCGGAAAAACCATGCTGTACCAGAATATTCTGCGCACCCTGGTGCTGTTTGTGGTTATAGTGATCACCAGTCCTGGATGCGGGGATTCACAGGACACAAAAACCGAGGGTGGAGAAAATTTTCGCAAATCTGATGAAGGCGCTGTTCATGCACCTTTTCCGGCGGAGCGCAGATATGAGGTGCTGCCGGAGAACATCCAGTGGCTGACCAACATCACGGATCCCGTGTTTGCATCACCTGAAGCGGAAAAAGGCGGGCTTTTCCGGGCTGCCCTGTCCAGTTTTCCCATGACCTTCCGGGTAGTGGGGCCTGACTCCAACGGCAGTTTCCGGTCTGCGATTTTAGACAACCAGCTGTCGCTGATCAATATCCATCCCAACACAAAAAATATCATTCCGGAACTGGCCACCCACTGGGCATTCGATCCGGACAAAAAAACCATGTATTTCAAACTGGACCCGGATGCCAGATGGTCTGACGGCCGGCCGGTCACAGGCTGGGATTTTGCCTATACCCTGACATTCATGCGGTCCGAACATATCATTGCCCCGTGGTATAATGATTATTATTCCCGGGAGATTGAAAAGGTGATGGTATATGATGACCACACCATCGCTGTGAAAAGCACCAAGGCAGTGCCTGATTTGCATCTGAAACTGGGTATCAGTCCTGTTCCGGCGCATTTTTTTCATCCTTTGCAGGAAGATTTCACCACCCGGTACAACTGGGCGGTGGTGCCCAATACCGGAGCATATCAGATTTCAGAATTCAAAAAAGGCCGGTATATACGGTTTGCCCGCAAACCCAACTGGTGGGCCAAAGACAGGCGGTATTTTAAAAACCGGTTCAATGTGGATACAGTCCAGTATTCGGTGATCCGGGATCTTAATCTCCAATGGGAGTATTTTAAAAAAGGAGAGTTGGAAACCTTCGGGCTTGTTCAGCCCAAATACTGGTATGACAAATCCAGAACCCGGGTGGTTGAAAACGGGTATGTCCACAGAATCTGGTTTTTCAATGACCTGCCCCGCCCCAGTCTGGGCATGTGGCTGAACCAGGATAAGGATATTTTTTCCAAAAAGTACATGCGGGTCGCCTTTGCCCATGCCATGAACATTGAAAAGGTCATTGAAAAAGTGCTCAGGGGAGATTATTTCAGGCTGGCCCAGCCGTTTTTCGGGTATGGAGAATATACAGATTACACCATTTTTCCCAGACAATATGATATCAAAAAGGTGGAATCTTTGATGACAGACCAGGGATGGAAACGGGGGGATGACGGCATCTGGGAGAAGGAGGGGCGCAGATTTTCGGTAAATGTCACCTATGGATATGCAGACCATATGCCCAGGCTGGCCGTACTCAAGGAAGAGGCCCGCAGAGCAGGCATCGAACTGAATCTGGAAAAACTTGATCCGTCTGCCATGTTTAAAAAATTTCTGGAAAAACAGCATGATGTGGCCTGGATGGGGTGGAGTACCAGCATGCGGCCCTCTTACTGGCAGGGATGGCATTCGGACAATGCCCACAAGCCCCAGACCAATAATATCACCAACACGGATGATCCAAAGCTGGATGCCCTCATAGACCGGTACAGGGCAAGCCTGAACGAGCAGGAACGGATCAGGCTTTCCCATGCCATTCAGAACAAGATCCACGATATCTGTGCCTATGTGCCCACCTTTATGGTGCCCTATGTGCGGATCGCATACTGGCAATGGCTCCGGTTGCCTGAAGGGTATGGCACCAGAATGTCTCAAGATCTGTTTGATCCGTTTTCCGCCACTGTGGGCGGACTTTTCTGGCTGGATCAAAAGATTTTTGACCACACGGTTTCTGCCATGAAACAAGATACCAGACTGCCGGCCAAAACCATCCGGGATACCCGGTACAAGGTGGTGGGGAGCCTGTTGTGAAACCTTTTGCACTTTTGACAATAACGGACCTGAAAGTGGCATTTGACACGGAACAGGGACAGGTACACGCTGTTGACGGTGTGGGATTTTGTCTGGAAAAGGGCAGTATCCTGGGTATTGCCGGAGAATCGGGCTGCGGCAAAAGCGTGACTGCCTTGAGTATCATCCGGCTGCTGCCCAAACCGGTGTCATCCATTGTTGCTGGAAAGATTGTGTTTCAGGGCCTGGACCTGCTGGCAATACCCATAAGGCAGATGCACAAAATCCGGGGTAAAAAAATCGCCATGATATTCCAGGAGCCCATGACCGCCTTGAACCCGGTGCATACTGTGGGCCGGCAGATGACCGAGGTGTTTGCCCTCCATTTTCCCCGCATGACAGCATCTATTATGCAGACAAAGGCGGTAAAAATGCTGACCCGGGTGGGTATTCCGGATCCCGGCCAGGTGTTTAAAAAATATCCCCACCAGCTTTCCGGCGGCATCCGCCAGCGGGTAATGATCGCCATGGCCTTGAGCTGTGAACCGGATATCCTCATTGCTGATGAGCCCACCACTGCACTGGATGTGACCATCCAGGCCCAGATACTGGAATTGATCAAAGATCTCAGGGAGAAATCAGGGATGTCCATCATTCTGATCACCCATGATCTGGGGGTGATTGCTGAAAACTGTGATCAGGTGGTGGTCATGTATGCCGGCCGCATTGCAGAAACAGCTGATGTCAAATCCCTTTTCAGCCACCCGCTGCATCCATATACCAAAGGACTGCTCACCTCTATTCCATCCCGTGCGAAAACGGCGAAAGCCATTTTGCCCACCATTTCAGGAAGTGTTCCTTCCTTGTCTGACATGCCAGAGGGCTGCCGTTTTGCCGACCGGTGTCCTTTTGTGAAAGATGTGTGCCGACAGGAGCTGCCCCTGGAGCGGGTTGTGGGGAAAGGCCGTACAGCTGCCTGCCATCTTATTGCCGAAGAATCGGCATAAAAATCAAACCAGAGCAAAAAAATCCTTGATTTTTGAAATAAACCGAATAATATACATGCAAAGCCTGTATGGTAAAGGCTTTGCAGTTTCGTTCTAAAGGCAAGACCTGTTTATTCCAGTGGCTCGACCTTAAGTTTGAAACTACCCAATTTTTACCTAAAGTAAGGAGAAAGTCGTAATGGCAAATGGGATTGTAAAATGGTTCAACGATGCAAAAGGATATGGGTTTATTGAACAAGAGGATGGGCCTGATGTATTTGTGCATCATACTGGAATTAGTTCCACCGGTTTCAGATCCCTTAATGAGGGTGACCGGGTTACCTTTGACGTGGAAGACGGTCAAAAAGGCCCGGCAGCAGTCAATGTAGTTGTCGAGTAAATTTCAATCTAAAAGGTTCTGCGCAATTTGCGATTGTGCAGAACCTTTTTGTCTTTTGTTTCAAAATTTTTCATGGATCCCCCTTACATTGATTTGATTCCCTGTTTTGTTTGCACAAAGGATATGGTATATAACGGCCTGGTCTGCAACAATGCTGGGGAAAAATCATGCCGATTCTGGAAGTCAGCCGACTTAAAAAATATTTTCCGGTTCTGGGGGGAATATTTCTCAGGCGCAAAGGATGGGTCTATGCTGTGGATGACGTCTCTTTTTGTGTGAAAAAAGGAGAGACCTTCGGCCTTGTAGGGGAATCCGGCTGCGGAAAGACCACCCTGGGACGATGTATCATGGGGTTGTATGAAATGACAGGCGGATCTGTGCAGGTCCAGGGCACATCTGTATCAAAACTGACAGCTGTTCAGAAAAAAGCCTTGTCCTCCCATCTGCAGATGATATTTCAAGACCCGTACGAATCTTTGGATCCCAGACAGACTGTGCGGCAGATTCTTGAAGAAAAATACAGAATCCACCGTAAAAATTCAGGGGATCTGTCCAGGACCATCGGAGAGTTACTGGAAAGTGTCGGGCTTTCACAAGACAGTGTGAGCAAATATCCCCATGAATTTTCCGGGGGCCAGCGCCAGCGTATCGGTATTGCCCGGGCCGTGAGCATGCATCCTGAAATTATCATCTGTGATGAGCCGGTATCTGCGCTGGATGTATCAGTACAGTCAAAAATATTGAACCTGCTGCTGGAACTGCAGAAAACCATGGGGCTCACCTATGTTTTCATTTCCCATGATCTTTCCGTGGTACGGCACATGGCTGACAGGATCGGTGTGATGTATCTGGGCAGGATCGTGGAAATGGCCGATGCACATGCCATTTATCATCATGCCCGCCATCCCTATACCAAAGCCCTGCTTTCCGCAATTCCTCTGCCTGATCCGGCTGCTGAAAAACAGCGTATTGTTTTGACAGGGGATGTACCGTCTGTGGAAAACCCGCCGCCGGGATGCCGGTTTCATACCCGGTGCCCCCATGCGGATACCATCTGCCGGCAGTCCGAACCTGCACTTGCGGCCAAAGAAAAAGATTCCAGCCATGTGAGTGCCTGCCATTTTTTTTGACCCCTGGATTTTTTGTTGCGCAAACAGGTCTGCAATGATAAAATTTTTGTTTCATTTAAAGGGGGC
>JAABUB010000073.1 GCA_011389575.1 Desulfotignum sp.
ATGGAAGAAAAAACATCATGGGACTGGCACACGAATGTAAAAGAAATTCCGGTTAAAGAATGGGAGTCGCGCTTTAACTGGGTACAGGCCCCCCGGGTGAGCAGGGATGGGGAGCGCGTTGCAGCCATTGTGAACCTGGATGAAATGGCTTTTAATGTCTGTGTGAACGGGGAGATCTGGGAAGATGAATATGAAAAGGTATGGTGCCTTACCCCTTTTTCAGACAATGCATTTGCCGCATTCGTGGCCAAAGATGAAGAATGGACCATGAATGTGAACGGCACACAATGGACCAACTGGTCTGATTTTATCTGGGATATGAGAATCAGCCCGGATGGTAATTTTCTCGGGGCTGCATTTCAGACCGATTCTGAATACGGGGTGATTGTAAATGATGTACCCTGGGAGAACCGGTATGAAAATTTGACTGGTACGGTAATGGCTCCCAACGGGACATCCGCAGCCGTGGTCCAGATGGAATCCATGACTGCGGCTGATGTGGATGCCTTTAAAAAAGGGATTTTCTGTGTTGCCCGCAACGGTAAGGCCCAGGGTCCAAGGGTTTTAAATGCCTGGGATATCAGTTTTGATGCAGGTGCGCAAAATATTGCCTATGGGGTGCGCCTGGACAGAGAAGCCTATTCCATTTTCCAGAACGATACCATCTGGGACAACCGGTTTGAATCAACCTGGAAACCGGCATTTCTTGATGAGAAAACCCTGGTGGCACCGGTGCGCATCAATGGCAAATGGCAATTGTATAAAAACAACGCCCCTTTTTGGGCCAGTGCCTATGACCAGCTGTGGCATCTTTCGGTCTCCCCGGCAGGTGATGATATTGCCGCCATCGTATCCACCCCTTACGGCCGCTGGACCGTGGCGGTCAATGACAAGGTGTGGCAGCACTCCTGGGATACCATGGTGTCTGATATTCATTTTTCACAAGACGGGTCCTGCCTGGCAGCGGTATATAAACACAAGGGCGTATGGGATCTGGCGGTCAACCAGACCCCCTGGCAGATGGGGGCGGACAAAGTTTTTGTTCCCAGCATCAGCAAAGACGGCAGTGTGGTGGCAGTGATCATGGAAAAAAACGGCACCTGCCAACTGATGGTCAACAACCGGGTGACAGCTTCCGGTTTCAGCTTTATAGCAGACCCGGTCATCAGTCCGGACGGATCACAGGTGATGCTCAAGGCCATTGAAAACGGAGTATATAAACGGCAGATCTTCCGTGTGTAACCATATCCCGGCATCAGCGGAAAAAATTTTTCAAAGGAGTATGCAATGAACAGTTTTATCGCCTTTATCATGGGGCCCATGGTCTGGATATCGGCCATTATCTTTGTGGGGGGCCTGTTATTCAAATTCATCGGCATTGTTCAGTCTGTGCGGCAGAAAGAGCCTTATATTTTTTCATATATGACTTTGAAACACAGCCTGCGGTCCATCGGGGCCTGGCTGGTGCCGTTTTTCCCCAAAAGCACCCGGCTGCGGCCGGTATATTACGGGATTTCCTATATATTTCACATCCTGCTGTTTGTGGTCCCTTTGTTTCTGGCATCCCATATTGTTCTGATCAATGAGGCATTTCAGATTTCCTGGCCGGCACTCAACAACAGCCTGGCAGACTGGCTGACCCTGGTGGTGATTGCAGCTTTGCTCTTTTTTGTGGTGCGCAGGCAGATGGTGCCGGAGGTTGCATACCTGACCAGGCCAAGCGATTACCTGATGATTGCCATAGTAGCCCTGCCTTTTGTCACAGGATTTCTGGCCTATCACCAGTGGTTCGCCTACAGGTGGATGGCAGTGGCCCATGTTTTGTCCGGGGAACTGATGCTGATCATTATTCCCTTTTCCCGGCTTTCCCATATGCTCACAGCACCTTTGACCCGGGCCTATATGGGATCGGAATTCGGTCATGTCAGACACGCCCGGGACTGGTAGGAGGAAACACCAATGCAGACACAGGATAATACCATGACAGAAAAACCAAAAGAAACAACAGATCCCAAAAAAGAAAAAGCCACAGATCCTGCCATTGAAGCAGGCCTGGAAAGACTGACCCCGGAGCGGATCCGAAATACCATCAACCAGGTGCTGGAAAAAGAAACCGGACCCAGGTTCAAGGCCTATGTGGAAACCTGCATGAGCTGCGGCCTGTGTGCTGATGCCTGCAGCTATTTTTTGTCCAATGACCGTGATCCGCATTTTATGCCGGCAGCCAAGGTGAAAAACACCATCTGGGAGATGCTGGCAAAAAAGGGAAACGTGTCCAAAGATTTTTTGCGGGAGGCGGTGCGCATATCCCATCTGGAATGCAATGTGTGCAAACGCTGCGCCATGTACTGCCCCTTCGGCATTGATATTGCCTATATGATGCTGCTGGTGCGCCGTATCTGCCACAAACTGGAAATCACTCCCCAGTATATCCAGGATACGGTGAATTCTCATTCCGTTACCCTGAACCAGATGTGGGTCAAAGATGATGAGTGGATCGACACCCTGCAGTGGCAGGAGGAAGATGCCAGAGATGAGTTTGAAGACCTGCAGATTCCTCTGGACAAGGTAGGGGCGGATATCATGTATTCGGTGATTGCACCCGAACCCAAGTTCCAGGCAGGCCTGATTTACCAGGCGGCCGCCATGATGCATGCCGCCGGAATAGACTGGACCATGCCCTCCACCCCGGGATGGGACAACAGCAACATGGCCATGTACACCGGAGACAATGAAATTTCCGGCAGGATTGCCCGGGCATTTTTTGAAACCGCGGCAAAGCTGCGGGTCAAACGCATTGTCATGGGAGAATGCGGCCATGCATTCCGGTCGGTATATGACATAGGCAACCGGTGGAATTCCTGGGTCATGCCGCCTTTTGAGGTGGTCCATGCTTTAGCCTTTTACCATGAACTGCTCACGGAAGGCAGAATCACCATCAAGGAAAAATACAAGAAAAAGGTCACCCTGCACGATCCGTGCAATGTGGCCAGGGGCAGGGGGCTGCATGACAAGGCCAGACAAGTGGTGAACATGGTGTGCGAGGATTTTGTGGACATGGTGCCCAACCGGGAGCACAATTTTTGCTGCGGTGCCGGGGGCGGGGTCATCAACTGCGGTCCTCCCTACAAAGGCGAGCGCATGGTGAACAACAGAAACAAGGCGGAGCAGCTCGCCGCCACAGGCGCGGAGGTGCTCATCGCTCCCTGTCATAACTGCCACAGCGGGCTGGAGGACATTATCCACCACTATGACCTTAAAATGGAGATCAAATTCCTGGGAGATCTGATTTATGAAACCATGGACAAAAAAATATATACACCGGAAAAATAAAATGAAAAAATGGACCATATGCGCAACTGCCCTGGTGCTGATGTCTGCCACAGGGTGGATGGTTGTTTTTGCCCAGGAGGACCCATATGTGGAACGGCTGGATACATGGGCATTTGAATCTCCCAGAAGGCCGGGGGCTGTGTTCAGTCATGATGACCACATCATGGACCTGGATGATGACTGCAGCATTTGTCACCACGTGTATGAAGACGGGGAACTGGTGCCCGGCGAAAGCAGCGAGGATTATTACTGTTCCGACTGCCACGGTACGGAACCTGCACCTGATAACCAGATGCCCCTGGAAGCCGCCTATCACAACCTGTGCAGGGACTGCCACTTTGATCGGGGCAAGGGCCCTGTTCTGTGTGGTGAATGCCACATAAAAGAATAAGGAGGGACCATGACAAAAAAAATCATGATCGTGGATGATGATCCTGCCATTACCAGATATCTGGAGGCGTTGTTTGCAGACAACGGGTATGAGACCTGTATTGCCGATGACGGCAAACAGGCCATGGATGTCTTTTTGGCCCAGAAACCGGATCTTATCACCCTGGATCTGGAAATGCCCGAGGAATGGGGACCCCGGTTTTTCCGGAAAATATCCAAAAAAGGATATACCACCCCGGTGATCGTTATATCCGGTTTGTCCGGACGGAAGCATTCCATACCCAAAGCAGAAGGATTTTTTGCCAAGCCCTTTGATGCAGATGAAGTCCTGGAAAAGGTCGGGCAGGTGTTACACCGGTGAATCCAAAAATAAAGGGCGTGCATGAAAAATAGAAAAATGCATAACAGGGGACTGGCATTCAAGCTGCTTATCCCGGTGGGTATTGTTCTTTTTTCATCCATTTTTATCTGGACCCATTACACCAGCAGATACCGGGAAAAACAGCTTCTTGATACAGCCGTCTCCCAGGTGGACAAATTCTGCAATTCCGTATTGAAACTCACCTGGTTTGCCATGCTGCACAATCCCACCCAAGGTATGCAGGATATCCTCAATTCCATGGCGGAATACAATGATATCAAGGAAATACGGGTATTCAACTGCCAAGGACAGGTACGTTTTTCCAACAACCCGGAAGAGCTTGGACAGAAAAGAACAAAAGACGATGTGGCCTGCAGTACCTGCCACCATACCGACCCGCCGGTGATGAAAACCCGTATCCAGGACCGGGTGCGCATTTTTGAATCTGACACTGGTGAACTGCTGCTGGGATTGATCAATCCGGTGAAAAATGCCGACTCCTGTGCCACGTCAGACTGCCATTATCATCCTTCTGATGTGGCCAAACTGGGTTCTCTGGATGTGATCGTGTCTTTGGAAAATATTCGGGAAAAGATTGCGTCTGCCAAGAAAATGTCCGCCTGGAGCGCTGTTTTTTTGTTTCTTACTCTGGCTGTGACCATTTGTGTGGTTATCTTGTTTCTGGTTACCCGGCCCATCACCCAGCTGGTGGAGAACACCCGGCGGATTGCTGACGGTGATTTCAGTGAAGCAGAACCCCACAGACTCTGGGCAGATGAAATCGCGCAGCTTTCCTGTGCCATCAATGATATGGGAGAAAAAATCCATGAAAAACAAAAGGCCCTGAACCGGCAGAAAGACATGTACCAGCACCTGTTTGAGCAAGTGCCCTGTACCATTACCGTCCAGAACACAAATTATGAACTGGTGGAATTCAACCAGGAATTTGTGAGACGGTTCAACCCCAGGTACGGGGACCACTGTTATGCCGCCTACAAGGGACTTGACACCAAATGCCGCAATTGTCCGGTGGAAAAAACTTTCCAGGACGGCAAATCCCATTTCAGTGAAGAATCAGGCATAAACAAAGACGGTACACCCGCCCACTGGTTTGTAAAAACAGCACCGCTCAAAGATGAAAGCGGCAAGGTGGTGGCAGCCATGGAAATGAGTCTGGACATCAGCCGCAGAAAGCGCCTGGAAGAAGAGGTGCAGATTTCAGAAAAAAAATACCAGGCCATTTTCAAAAACATTCCCAATCCCGTGTTTATTCTGGACCAAAAAGACCTTTGCATTCTTGATCTCAATGATGCGGCCCAGACCGTTTACGGGTATGCAAAAAAAGCCCTTGCAGGCAGGGCATTTGATATTTTGTTTGCTTCTCCCCGGGAATATGAACAGGTGAAAACCCATATCAACATCCCTTTCCATGAGCGGTGTGTGCATGTGAAAAACGATGATGACTATCTTTATGTGAATATCTGGATCCGGCCGGCGGAATTTGCCGCCCGCAATGTGCTCATTGTAACCACAGTGGATATTACCAGATCTGTTGAAACCGAACAGCAGCTGGTCCAGGCCGGTAAAATGGCCACCCTGGGAGAAATGGCCACAGGGGTTGCCCATGAACTCAACCAGCCGCTGTCTGTGATCAAGACAGCATCCGGGTTTATTGCCAGAAAAGTCACTTCTGAAGAACAGATTGACCGGTCCATCCTTAAAACCCTGTCCGAGGAGATTGAATCCCATGTGGACCGGGCCGCAAAAATTACGGGCCATATGCGGTTGTTCGGCAGAAAAACCGTGTTTAAAAAAGAAAAAGTGCACATCAATGAGGTGCTCAAACGGGCATTTGACATTTTCAGCCAGCAGCTCAAACTCAGGGAGATCACAGTTGCCTGGGATCTGGCAGATGATCTGCCGGCTTTTCATGCAGATCCGGTGCGCCTGGAACAGGTGTTTATCAACCTGCTCATCAATGCCAGGGATGCCATTGTGGCCAAAGCAAAAAACGCCGGAGATGATCAGGAAATACTGCGGCGGATCAGTATTTCAACAGCTGTGGAAAACCAGAAAATCCGGGTGAAGATCAGAGACACCGGCACCGGCATTGTTTCGGCCAATATAGCCAAGATATTTGAACCGTTTTTTACCACCAAGAATGTGGGAGAGGGTACCGGTCTGGGCCTGTCCATCTCCTACGGCATTATTCAGGAATCAGGGGGCGAGATCAGTGTCCACAACAACAGGGACGGGGGTGCGACCTTTGTCATCCTGTTCAATATCAAGGAAAATCAGAACCAATGAACCAGGATACCCATACCTATACTATTCTGCTGGTGGATGATGAGCCGGGCATCCGCAGTGTGCTGAACATCACCCTTACCCATGCTGGATTCACGGTATGGCCGGCCTCAAGCGGAGATGCCGGATTACAATTGTTTTTTGAAAAATACCCGGATATTGTGATTACAGATATCAAGATGCCGGGCATTGACGGCATAGAACTTTTGAAAAAGATAAAGGATGCTGCTCCTGAAACAGAAGTGATCATGATCACGGGACACGGGGATATGGATCTGGCTGTAAAAAGCCTGCAGCATGAGGCAGCTGATTTTATCACCAAGCCCATTGATGCAGCGGAAATAGAAATCGCTGTGAAAAAAGCGGTGGACCGTATTTCCATCAACAAAAACATCCGCAGCTATATGGTTGACCTGGAACATATGATCAAAGAAAAGGACCGGGCCATTGATGAATCAAAAACCCTGAGCACCATCGGCCAGACCATTGCCGGCATGTCCCATGTGATAAAAAATATTGCCGGCGGCCTCAAAGGCTCGTCTTTTATCCTGGAACAGGGCATTGAAAACGAAAACAGGGAATATATGGTCAAGGGCTGGGAAATGATGAAAAAAAATATCGACAAGATCACCAATCTGTCTTTAGATCTGCTCAATTATGCCAAAACCAGCCGCCTGGACCTTGTCCCCACCCATCCGGATCAGCCGGTGAAAGAAATAAAACCCCTGCTGGACACCCAGGCAAAACAAAGGGGCATTGACCTGAAAGTAAGCTTTCTGGGAAAAGAAGATGTACAGGTGATGATGGATCCGGGGGCCATACATACCTGTGTGTTCAATCTGACCACCAATGCCCTGGATGCCTTTGATACAACAAATGCACCCGAACACCCCGGGCAGGTACATGTGTTTGTGCAGCAAAAGGACCAAACCATTGTGTACCAGGTCCAGGACAACGGCATGGGTATGAACAAAACCATTCAGCAGGCGATTTTTACGGATTTTATCACCACAAAAGGCACCCGGGGCACTGGATTCGGGCTCATGACCACCAAAAAAATCGTTGAAGAACATAAGGGCAAAATCGGCTTTACCACCCGGGAGGGAAAAGGATCCAAATTCTGGATCCAGCTGCCCTTATCCTGAAAAATACTGCCAAAGGAGATTTTGATGGAATCCATTATCCTGATGCCGGACGGCTGGCTTTACAAAAAGGACAAAAAAATGGCACCGGACATACTGCCGCTGCTGTCCAACACCATCTGCCTGGAAAAAGGGGTGACATTGGAATCTTTTTTTAAAATGGCCGGTCAATACCCGGATCTTATCAGGTTGTCCGATTATCTGGCGCCTTTGCTCGAAATTGCCGCTGCAGCCGGCTCCCGGGCCTGTGCATCCGAAGATATCCAGAAGCTTGTGTTCTATAAAACCATTGCCATGAAAGGCTTTCCCGGAACCCCCAGAGTGGAGATTTATAACAGCTTAAAAGGCATTCAGGATGAAAAAAAAATTCTGCTCAAGTTTTTCCAGGTGGAAAGCCTGGTACACCATGAACTGACTCTGGGAAAACTGGAACATGTGATTTTTGGGGATGGCCAGGACATGTTCATCTATGATACCTGTTATTCATTGTTTGAACTGGTGGAAGGGATTGCCTGGGACCTGTCGTTTTGTTTTAACCCGATTCAATGTACCTTAAGGAGGTAAGTTATGTTTAAAAAAATACTCTTTGCCACAAATGCATCCCCTGCCTGTGAGGCTGCAGCAAAAATCGCCTTTGAACTGGCAGAGAAATATGATGCTGAACTCACCTTGTTTCATGTATTCGGAGAACCATCCCGGGGTGCCAGCCAGCGGGTGAAATCCTATACCACAGGCGAGGAGGCGGAACTGGGGCCTGACTATGTTGACTGGATCAAACAGGAAATGGAGACCACCTATGGGGATCTGGCTGCCAAATACACCACACCGGTGTATGCGGCCAAAGCGGGTATCCCTTCCACGGAAATCCTGCGCCTGGCCAGGGATATGGATGCAGACTGCATCATCATGGGGGCCCATGCCAGACAGGATGATACTGCGGCTGAACGGTTCCGGGGCATTGCGGGCACCACCATGCAAAAGGTGGCCCAGCGGGCCAAATGTCCGGTACTTATCATCTCCCGGCCCTGTGAAACCTGTTTCTGGTATTTCAACCAGATCATATTCGGCACCGATTTTTCCAAAGCCTCTCTGGCGGCATTTCAGTTTGCCTATAAAATGGCCAGCCATATCGGGTGCAAACTGCATTTGTTCCATGCCCTGGATATCCAGGTATCCCAGGCCGGGATTCCGCCGGGGCAAAAATCCATTGAAACCCGTATTGCAGAAGCCAGAGACAAAATCCAGGAACACTATGTGTCTTTGATGGACAACTTTGATAACTATGAGATTACAGTGTGGGAAGGGGTTCCCTATGTGGAGCTGCTCAAATATGCAAGGGAAGTCAGCGGGGATCTCATTGTCATGGCCCATCACACACGGGAGCTGGACCCGGACGAGGCCTTGTTCGGCTCGACAGTGGAACAGGTGGTGCTGCGCTCGGCCTGTCCTGTGGCCAGTGTGAACCGGTCGGACAAATTATAACCAGCAAAACAGGCTGTAAACCAGCCAGACGGGCGCAAGTATAAAAAATGGCACAGCACACAGAAAAGAAAACCAGGCGGGTTCTGATCATGGAGGATGAAATGGATATGCAGTTTTATCTGATGACCATGGTCAAGTCCCTGGGGCATGTGCCGGTTCTGGCCCGGAACGGGATACAGGGCCTGGATGTCCTGTCAAAAGAGCCTGTGGATCTGATCATCCTGGATGTGATGATGCCGGAAAAAGGCGGTGGTCTGGTGTACAAAGAACTAAAAATCCATGCTGCCTATAAAGACATTCCCTTGATTGTTTTTTCCGGTGTGAACCAGGAGGCGTTTACCCATTATGTGAAAATGCTCAACACAGATCCTGACCTGAATATCCCTGAACCAAAATACTATGTTGAAAAATCTGCCGATCCAGACTATTTAAAGGAGGTGATAATCAGGTGTGTCTGTTAATTGAAGATTGTGGATGGTGATTCATGGCAACAAAAATCCTGCTGGTTGACGATGAGGCAGGGATCCGAACGGTTCTGGGCATCACCCTTGAAGATGCAGGGTATGAAGTTCACACAGCAGCAGACGGCAAAACCGGCCGTGCGCTTGTAGACAAACTCGTACCCGATATTGTGCTCACGGATATCAGGATGCCGGGCATGGACGGCATTGCTTTGCTCAAATCCATTAAACAGGCATACAAAGATATCGAGGTGATCATGATCACCGGCCACGGGGATCTGAAGCTTGCCATCGAAAGCCTGAAAATGGATGCCGTGGATTTCATCACCAAGCCGGTTAACAATGATATCCTGGAAATCGCTTTAAAACGCGCCAACGACAGAATCGCCACCCGCAGGAAACTGGAACAATATACCCGGAACCTGGAAGGGCTGGTGGCGGAAAAAACCAGAAAACTGGCTGAATCGGAAAAACGCTATGTCCAGCTGTTCAATGAATCCCCTTCTTTTATCACCATCCAGGACAAAGACTTGCACATTGTTGAATCCAACAACCGGTTCAAGGAACAGTTCGGAGATGGCCCTGACATGTACTGCTATCAGGTGTACAGGCAGCATAACCGCCCCTGCGGAAGCTGTCCGGTAAAAAAGACCTTTGCAGACGGCAGGCCCCATACCGCTGAAATGGATGTGACCATCAAAGACGGCAGTACCCGCAATTTTTTTATCCAGTCTTCCGCCATCCTGGATGACAACGGCCATATCAGCCATGTCATGGAAATGTCCACCGATGTCACAGTGATCCACCAGCTCCAGGACCATCTGGCAGCCCTGGGACTGCATATTTCTTCCATTTCCCACGGCATCAAGGGCATGCTTACCGGTCTGGACGGCGGCGACTACCTCATCAGATCCGGCCTGGAAAAGCAGGACTTTGCGCTGATTTCCGACGGGTGGGATATTGTAAAGGAAAAAATTTCCAGTATCCGGCACATGGTTCTGGATATTTTGTTTCATTCCAAGGACCGGCCTTTGGACATGCAGCCGGTGTCTGTGTTTGATTTTATCCAGGAACTGGTCACCACCATGGATCCCAGGATGAAAAAGCAGAATATTGAACTGGAACTGGATATCCCTCAGCCCAGCAGTGATGTGCTGGTTATGATGGACAGAACCGTCATGTTTGCCGCCTGTCTGGCCATCCTGGAAAATGCCGTGGATGCATGTGTCAGCGTGAAAGACAGGAAAAATGATCTGAAAATCCGTATACAGGTTGCATTTACCGGGAACCAGACCCTGTTCAAAATCCGGGACAACGGCAAAGGCCTGGACAGAAAATACCACAAAGAGGTGTTTTCCCTGTTTTATTCAGACAAGGGAAACAAGGGAACAGGCCTTGGGCTTTTTGTGGCCCAGCGGTCTGTCAAGCAGCACCAGGGGATTATCCATATTGATTCCATCCCGAAAGAATTTACTGAATTCACCATTGCCATCCCCAAAAAAATATCAGGTATTTGACACAAAAAACATCTGATGTTTGACACAAAACGTTTTATTGTTATGATTAATACATATTCACATTTCTAATGTGAAGCGTATTTTATGGGGGGGATTATGGCAAAATACATGACAATAAGTGATGCCGTGGATGCGTTCGGGCTGTATGATCTGTTCACAGAAATCGTTGATTCCTACAGCGAGGATATGGATGATCAAAGCTCGGTTGCATCGGAACTGCTGGATCTGCTGGAAGAACATGATGAAGAATATGCATTTTTTGCAGACCCGGACGGGGATTATGCCGAAAGTTTTGAGCGGAATCTGCGGGATGCCGTGGGCGCGATTTTTGAAGAATACGACCTGGGCGATCTGCCGGAAGATGAATTTCTGGATACAGCAGTGGATGAAGATGAACTCGATGATATCTATGTGGATAAATTTGATGCGGGCATAAAACAGGACAGGGTGGATTTGGGGCCCTTTGGTGATGATCCGGAGGATGATGATGAAGATACGCCAGTTTAGATACAGTGCAGACAACCTCGGGTATCTGGTTTTTTCAAAAGACACGGGCGTGGCCATTGATGCCGGTGCTGTTGCAGATATGACAGGTTTTGCACAAGAACACCATATCACCATAGCGTACGTTACAAACACCCATCTGCACCATGACCATATCAGCGGTAATGCGCAGCTGCTGGAAAAAACCGGGGCCGCTTTTCTGGACTGCCGGGATTTTTCAGACAAACAGAAAATACAGCTGGGCCGGGAGGCGTTAACTGTTTTGACCACGCCGGGACATACCCATGATTCCGTGTGTTTTGCTGCAGATGACTTTCTGGTGACCGGTGATACCCTGTTCAATGGTACGGTGGGCAATTGTTTTTCAGGAGATCTGGAGGCGTTTTACCATTCTTTGAAAAAACTGACGGCCTTTGCAGAAGATACAAAAATTTTTGCCGGCCATGATTATGTGACAGAATCTTTGGAAATAGCGGAAGCCATTGATCCTGACAACCCGGATATCAGGCAGTACCGTGAAAAATATGATCCTGCCCTGGTGGTGTCCACGATCAAGAATGAACTGCTGGTCAATCCTTTTCTGCGGTTCAATGCACCGGCAATAATCAAAAAACTGGAGCAGCGCAATTTTTCCTGCCACACGGAAAAACAGCGGTTCCTGTCTTTGATGGAAGCATTTTAATATGGGTGATGATCCACAATTTTCTGTTACCCTGTCGTTTATCAAGGCTGCTGAAACAAAAGAACTGATGGCATTGTACAAGGATGCCGGGTGGTGGGATGAAAACTGCCAAAACGATCCGCAGTTTTTACACCATGTGGTGAAAAATTCCGCTTTGTTTGTGGGTGCTTTTTGTGAAAAAAAGATGATCGGCATGGGAAGGGCCCTTTCGGATCTGGTAAGTGATGCTTATATTCAGGATGTTACTGTTTTACAGGCATACAGGACCAGAGGTGTCGGCAAAAAGATTATCGAAAAACTGATCACCGGTCTCAAGGACCATGGTGTGGACTGGATCGGCCTGATTGCAGAACCCGATACCCGCAGTTTTTATGAAAACCTGGGATTTCAGGAGTTGGCAGGCCATATCCCTTACAGATTAAAGGATTAACTATATATGTATACCCGGTGTGAGAATTATCCCCTTGACCTTAACCAGACCATCAGCTTTCCTACAGCAGGCATGTTTGAACTGTCCGACCGGCAGATGGTACAGATCTATATTGATAAATATACGCCCATGTCCTGTGAATACAATTTTGCCAATCTTTTTTGCTGGCAGGAGGCATACCAGTATTCCTGGCGGCTGTACAAGGGACGGCTGGTGATATACGACGGGGTGAACCAGTGCGCGTTCATGCCGTTAGGAGAACCCCTGCCTCCGGATGAACTGGCAGGTCTGTGCCGGGAACTGCTGCTCACCGGACTGGAACCGTGTATAGGGCTGGTGACCGAGAGCTATCTGGACCGGCATCCCCGGTGCGATCAGTATTTTTCTGTAACCCAAGAGCGTGATTATGCTGAATATATTTATTCTGTTGAAAGCTTGGGCCAGTTGAACAGTGTCAAGCTTCACAAGAAAAAAAATCTGATTTCACAGTTTGAACGCCTGTATCCCGCATATGAAATCCAGGTGCTTTCCAAAAAATATCAGGATGCTGCCCGGGCTTTTTCAAGGGACCTGCTCTACGGGCAGGGGGGATTGTCTCCCACCCTTGAGGCGGAATTCATGGCCATGGAAAAAGCCTTTGACCATTTCGAGGACCTGGGGCTCGAAGGTCTGGCCCTCATGGTGGACAACCAGATGGCGGCTTTTTCCATTTTCAGTCCATTGAATCCTTCCACCTATAATGTGCAGTTTGAAAAATCCGACTTTGATTTCAAAGGGGCGGCCCAGGTTATCAACCAGCAGACCGCCTTGTTTTTACAGGACAAATGCCAATACATCAACCGGGAGCAGGATCTGGGAATCAAAGGACTGCGCCAGGCCAAAATGTCCTATGAACCGGAAAAACTGCTGGTTCCCCATACCTTGAGTTTCAAGCGCAGATAATCAGTTTCAGGCGCAGTTAAGTTCCAGGCCCAGTTGCGCAGTTTCAGGCCCAGCTGGTTCACAACACCTACAATCCGGTTTTGAGCCGCTCCCAGTAGCGCTCATACACCAGGATGGCATCCCCCACATCGGTCTGGAATTCTCCTTTTTTCACATCTTCAGGGTCCGGGAAAATGGTGGGATTGTTTTTCAGCTCTTCCGGCATCATGCTGACAGCGGTGCGGTTGGCAGGGGCATATCCGATATACTCACACACCAGCAGGGCGTTTTCAGGTTCCAGGATAAAATCGATAAATGCCAGGGCTTCTTTTTTGTTCCGGGCTTCTTTGGGGATCACCATGGAATCCACCCAGAAAATAGCTCCTTCTTCAGGGTAGGCATACTGGATGGCGGGAAAATCCTGGGCCGCCATATAGGCTTCTCCGTTCCAGACCATGCCGGCCCAGGCTTCCAGGTTGAGCAGCGGCTGTTTGGGAGAATCGCCTGAAAACACCCGGATATTGGGCATGAGTGCCCGGATGGATTCATATGCCATCCTGATGTGGTCAGGATCAGTGTCGTTCACGGAAAATCCGTTGATGATCAAGCCGACCCCCAGCACCTCCCGCACATCATCATTCATTACCAGGCGGTTTTTGAATTCAGGCCGCCACAGATCTTTCCAGGATGTCATTTTTTCAGGATCCACCTGGTCTTTGTTATAGGCCAGGGCTGTAGATCCCCATGCATAGGGGATGGAATAGGTGTTGCCGGGATCATAGGGTTTGTCCAAAAGCACAGGATCCAGGTGCTTGAAGTTGGCAAGACGTGCATGGTCAATCGGGCTGAGCAGTCCTTCCTTGCGCATTTTGTGAACAAAATAGGTGGATGGAAACACCACATCATATCCTTTTCCCCGGGTGAGCTTTACCTTGGCATACATGGATTCATTGCTGTCATAGGTGGAATACACAACCTTGATGCCGGTTTTTTTCTCAAAAGCGGTCAATACTTCATCAGGCATATATTCGGTCCAGTTGTACACATAAAGGGTGCGGTCTCCGGCAGAGACCAGGGCAGGCACCAGGAGCAGGCATAAAATGACGGTCCATTTTTTCATTTTTTTTTCTCCTTTATTAAAAAATGGGCAACCAGAACAGCTGCCAGGGTTAATACAAACAAAATGGTGCACAGGGCATTGACTTCCGGGGTTACCCCCAGTTTTACCATGGAATAGATCTTCAAGGGAAGGATTTCAAATCCCGGTCCTGTGACAAAGAAACTGATGATCACATCATCCAGAGACAAGGTAAAGCTCAACAGCCATCCTGCCAGCACCGCCGGCAGAATCATGGGAAAAATAATTTTAAAAAACACTTCATGTTCTCTGGCCCCCAGATCCCTTGCCGCATCCACAACAGCCGGATCGAATCCTGCGATCCTGGCATGCACCAGCACGATGACAAAGGGCAGACAAAAGGTGATATGGGCCACCAGCAGAGTAAAAAAACCGGGATGGATGCCTGCGGTCACAAAGAGCATGAGCAGGCTGATGCCCATGACAATGTCCGGGCTCATCATCACGGAATATACCAGACCGAAAAAAAGTTTCTTGCCGGCAAACCGGTACCAGGCAATGGCAAAGGCCCCCAGGGTGCCCATGGCGGTTGCTGCCAGGCTGGAAACAAAAGCCACGGTCAAGGAATTGACAAACGCATCCAGAAGGTACTGATTTTCCAGAAGACTGGCATACCAGGTAAGGGAAAATCCCTGCCAGGCTGTGGTATGCCGGGCCTGATTAAAGGAAAAGACCATCAGCACCAGCAGTGGGCCGTATAAAAAGGCAAATACCGTTGATACCCAGGATATGCCGATCCAGCGTTTCATGATAGCTGGCTCCGGTTGAACCGGCTGGATATGAAAAAATAGATTGCCAGCATCAGCACCATGAGCAGCAGCAGAAACACACTGGCAGCAGATCCAAAGGGCCAGTTGCCTGTGGTGAGAAACTGGTTTTTAATGAAGTTTCCCACCAGCATGGTTTTGGCGCCCCCCAGAAGATCCGGAATGTAAAACAGCCCCATAGCCGGTAAAAATACCATGATGCAGCCGGCCATGACCCCGGGTAAAGACAGGGGCAGCACAACATGTACAAACACCTGGAGGCTGTTGGCTCCCAGGTCCCGGGCCGCCTCCATCAGCCGGATGTCCAGTTTTTCCAGCACTGCATACAAAGGCAGGATCATGAATGGCAAAAGAGAATACACCAGTCCCACATACACGGCAAAATCCGTGTACAGCATGGAAACCGGTTCTGACACAATGCCGGCTGCCAGAAGAACGGTGTTGATGAGGCCGTTGGCTTTCATCAGGATCACCAGGGCATAGGTCCTGATCAATGAGGATGTCCAGAAGGGAATGATCACCATCATGAGCAGCAGCGGGCGCCTGTGTCCGGGAGCCCGGGACAGAAACCAGGCAAAGGGATAGCCGATACCCAGGCACAAAAGGGTGGTGTTGAAGGAATATACCAGAGAATTTTTCAGAACCTTTGCATACACCGGATCCACAAGCTCCCGGTAATGGTCCAGGGTAAGGGGCCAGGTGAAAAAGGTGCTGATGTCGCGGGTCAGAAAACTGATGCCCACCACCATGAGGCCCGGTGCCAGGACAAACAGGGCAAACCATGTCATGTTCAAAAAAACGGCAATGAATTTGAATCCCTGTTTCTCATTCATGGGGCAGGGTCACCTCCCAGCCTTTTATCCAGGAAATACAGACCTGTTCATTGACATCATAAAAGATATCCTGGTCATCTTCATTGAAAAACTGGGTGACAAAAACATCCTGTCCGTTGTCCAGTCGGATGATCAGGTCTACGGTGGTTCCCTTGTAAATCATCTCTTTCACTTTGCCCGGCAGAAAACCTTGGGGACACTTATCTCTGGTACGTTCCACAGTCATGTCCTCGGGCCGCAGCAGCACCTTGACCGCCTGGTCTTTTTTGAAACCATGCCGGTTCTGGACAGTCTTTGCAACACCCTGGATCTGGATTTCCATGTCAGTGCCCATGGTGCTGGTCACCCTGGCATCGAAAATATTGCTTTCTCCCACAAAATCGGCCACAAAAAGGTTCACCGGAGTTTCATAAATTTCTTTGGGGGTCCCTGTCTGCTGAATGCATCCGTTGTGCATCACCACCACCCGGTCCGAAAGGGTAAGGGCTTCTTCCTGGTCATGGGTGACAAAGACAAAGGTGATGCCCAGTTTCTGGTGCAGATGGCGCAGATCCAGGCGCATCTGCTTGCGCAGTTTGTAGTCCAGGGCGCTCAAGGGTTCATCCAAAAGAAGGATCAAGGGTTGGTTCACAATGGCTCTGGCTATGGCCACCCGCTGCTGCTGGCCACCGGACAGCTGATGGATGGGCCGGTTGTCCAGCCCCTCCAGTTTCACCAGTGCCAGGCTTTCCTTGACCCGGTCCCGGATCTGCCGGGCCGGGATTTTTTTGAGCTTCAATCCAAAGGCGATATTGTCAAACACGTTCATGTGGGGAAACAAGGCATAGCTTTGAAACACGGTGTTGACATCCCGGTCGCAGGCAGGCAGCCGGGTCTGGTCCATGCCGTTGATGAGAATGCTGCCGCTGTCGCAGGTTTCAAGTCCTGCAATCAGGCGCAGGACTGTGGTTTTGCCGCATCCGGAAGGGCCCAGCAGGGTCAGAAATTCCCCTTTGACAATATCCAGACACAGGTTGTCGATCACCTTCTGGCTGTCAAAAGATTTGGAAATATTGTGCAGACGTACCACCGGCATTGTAAAACCCCTTTACCCAAGCAAAAATAAGTGGCTAACCTACCTGAAACACATGGAAAAAGCAAGAAATTAATGCCGGATTTCAGGGCGTTTGCATATAAATATCCCTTTGCCGCACAGGTTTGAATACCATCACACATACGGTGCGGCAATGAAATGTCAGGTCCGGATTCCATCAGAATTTTGCCGGGATCAGCCGGACAATTGCATGTCCAAGATATTGTTTGGTTTTACAATGCCCGCCCCCTGGTGGTGCTTTGCGACCGGCCCGAGATTGTGATCTGACGGTCCTGTCACAAAGCACCACCAGGGGGCTTATGAAAGGTATGAGAAATTAAAGTTGTATGTGGTTGTCCTGGCTCTATTATACCCGG
>JAABUB010000074.1 GCA_011389575.1 Desulfotignum sp.
TCTTTGTATATCAGATGCACCAGCCCAAGGATTTGTTCATGGAAACCGACATCAGGTTGAATAATGTCTCATTTGCCTATAAAAAACAGCCCATCCTTGAAAATGTAACCCTTACCATCCCCCACCGGGAATTTGCCAGTATCGTGGGTCCCAACGGCGGGGGGAAAACCACCCTGCTCAAGCTGCTTTTAGGGTTGATCCATCCGGATAAAGGCGACATACAGGTGCTTGGCACCTCTCCGGAAAAAGCCAGAGAGCGTATCGGATATATGCCCCAGTATGCGCACCTGGACATGAACTTTCCCGCCACTGTAATGGATGTGGTGCTCATGGGCCGCCTGAAAAAAAGTACTTTCTGGTTTTCAAAAAAAGACCGGGATCAGGCGAAAAAAGCCATCAAAACAGTGGATATGACCGGTTTTGCCCGCACCGGTTTCAATGAGCTTTCCGGCGGACAAAAGCAGCGGGTGCTCATTGCCAGGGCCTTGTGCGGCAGACCCGACATCCTTTTGCTGGATGAACCCACTGCCAACGTGGATCATGAAACAGAAGAAAATCTGTTTTCCATTCTCCAGGAGCTTAACCGGGAAATGACCATCCTGGTGGTCTCCCATGACCTGGGGTTTGTGTCCAAGTATGTCAAAACCGTTATCTGCGTGAACCGCCAAGTGGTGTTCCATCCCACCACCCTGGTGGAAGGCACCATGATCAAGGATATTTATTACGGTGATCTGAAAATGGTCCGACACGACCACCGGTGCAGTGCAGAAGGCCATTGCCGTGATTGAATTTTTCCAGGCCCTTGCAGACCCGGACAACCGGTTTCTGACCTATGCCATGGCCATGGGCGGGCTGGCCTCCATTGCCTTTGGCATCATCGGCACTTTTGTCACCATCAAGCGCATCAGCTACCTGGCAGGCGCCATTTCCCATTCCGTGTTCGGCGGCATCGGCCTGGCCCTGTATCTCCAGGTGGGAATGGGTATTTCCTGGTTCGACCCGATCCTCGGGGCAGTGCTGGCAGCAGTGGTATCCGCCCTGATAGTGGGCCTGGTGAGCATCCATGCCAAAGAACGCGAAGACACCATCATCGGCACCCTCTGGGCCGTGGGCATGGCCTGCGGTATTCTGTTCATTGACAAAACCCCCGGGTATTTCAGCCTCAGCTCCTATCTGTTCGGAGATATCCTGCTCATCTCCCACCGGGACCTTATTTTTGTCATCTGCCTGGATGTGCTGATTGTGGGGGTTGTGGTACTGTTTTTCAACCGCTTTTTCGGGGTCTGCTTTGACACCGAATTCACCTTGCTGCGGGGGATCAACACCACCTTTTTCTATTTGTTTCTTCTGGTGCTCACCGCTCTGACCGTGGTGCTGCTGGTGCGCATCGTGGGCATTGTCCTGGTCATCGCCCTGTTGACCATCCCCCCTGCCATTGCCGGGTTTTATGCCAGCCGCCTGTGGCAGATGATGCTGTATTCCGTCCTGCTGTGCGTCCTGTTTACCTGGACCGGGCTTGGCATCAGTTACAGCCTGGCCCTGTCATCGGGCCCCACCATTATTGTATTGTGCGGCACGGTTTATCTCGTTCTTTTGGCAGCGAACAAACTGGTTTTTCAACAAAAAACATGATGTCTGGTCTTCTTTAAAAGGCTTCAAACCTCTTTTATTGGTCCCCGATATTTACAGCTTAGCGCTGCATATCAGGGATATTATGTGAAAACCCATCTATCCGGGGCATAAAATACACCGACCCGTTGACATACCCTGCCAGAGGATTTCTCCCGGGTTGAATTCACATCCCATCTAAGGAATAATTATAAAGTTAATGGTTTTTTACATTGATTTTATTGATTATTTTAATGAATGAATCCCTTTGAGAGGAAAAAATATGAATGCAATGATTGCGTTATGGACCCATCCCAGATCCATTTCAACAGCGTTTGAACGGGTTATGATGGAAAGAGGAGATTTGAACATCCTGCATGAACCCTTTTCTTATCTGTATTATGTGCATAAGGATGAAGGTACCATAGACCAGCAATACGTGGATCCAGACCATCCCACCGACTATCCGGGCATCCGTGCCCATATTGAAAAAGCCGCTGCAGACCAGAATGTTTTTTTCAAGGATATGTGCGCCCATGGATATGAATACCTTAAAGATGATCCCACCTTTTTGCACAAACTGAACAACACTTTTCTGATCCGGGATCCTGCCAAGGCCATTGCCTCCTATTATGCCATGAATCCGGATGTGACCAGAGAAGAAATCGGTCTGGCCCAGCTGTACGCTATCTTTGATAAAGCCAGAGATTTTGAGGAGGCCCCCATTGTCGTGGATGCAGATGACCTGGAAGACAACCCGGAAGCCGTCATCAAAGCTTACTGCCAGGCCCTGGATATACCGTTTATCCCGGAATCCTTGACCTGGGAGCCCGGGCACCAGTCTGAATGGGATATATGGGAAGACTGGCACACCGATGCAGCCCGGAGCACCGGCATTCAGAAAAATGTGGAAACATTTGACGTCACCGTGGAAAACAATGACCGGCTCAAGGCCTTTTATGAAGACCAGTTTCCCTATTATGAAAAAATGTACCAGGAACGGCTATGCCCGGAACTGGTGTCCTAGCGGACCGGTTTTTACCGGTCCTGTCTGCTGCTGTATTTCAGTGGAATCACAGACAACCTGTCCGTCAAAATCCAGGATTATGACACGGATTGTAAGCTTATGCCCGGCAAATGATCCGGCATTTTCCTGGATTTTTTGTCCCACATGGCTGATCAAATCCGGATGATCCGGATAGATATAGGAAAATGCATGGCGGGCGGTATTGGCTTCGGCAATCTGATCGGCCAGTGTCCGGGAACCGGTCACTGTTTGTGCCCAGTCTGCCAGGGTATGTAAGGCCATACCGGATCGGGCTGCATGGGTGTGTGCATACCCCAGGGCCATTTTCACAGCTTTGCCGAAAAAGACTGTGTAGATGATTTGTGTGATGAAAGGCTGGGCCAGGGCCTCCTGGATGGCGGCTTGAAAAAAATCCCCGGTCTGGACAAAGGCTTCTTCAGAAAATTGTGGAAACAGCGCCATGGCATGGCGTTCGCTGCGCCGGCCCGTGGTGAACACCAGGTCGGTAATCTGTTTTGCAGCTGCCACACGGATACCGGCCCTGATGGTGGCGATATAGGCATCATGGGACATGGGGGTCACCACACCCGTGGTCCCGAGAATGGAAATACCGCCCATGATACCCAGCCGGGCATTCAGGGTTTTTTTTGCCAGCTCCTCCCCTTGTGGCACAAAAACGGTAACCGCCACCTGGTGGGTCTGGTCCGGTGCCAGGGTATCATATACCGCCTGCACCGCTTCCATGATCATCTGCCTGGGGCCGGGGTTGATGGCCGGCTCTCCTGCGGCAATTTCCAGGCCCGGCTTGGTGACCCGGCCCACCCCGATGCCGCCTGTAATACGCACCTGCAGGGCTTCCCCCGGTGTCAGGGTCACCCGGGCCCCGATCCGGGCCTTGTGGGTGATATCCGGGTCATCGCCGGCATCCTTGATGATCACCGCCTCACAGCTGTTTTTTGTCAGGCAGCGCACCTGCTGCACCGCCACGGTGCGGGTGCCGCCGCCAAGAAAAACAATTTCCACCTCTTTGGGAGTCCTGCCGGTGAGCAGCCGTATCAGGGCCGCCTTGACCGCACCAGAGGCAGCTGCACCTGTGGTAAATCCTTTTTTCAATGGCTTTTGTGCCATATTTTTCCTTAACCGCCCAGCCGCTGTTTTCTGAATGTCCGGCAGTTTTCCACAAAACAGCGGGGAACATCCGGATTGGAACCGAAATGCACATGCAGGTATGATCCCAGAGTCCGGCCGGTCTGGTATCCCTGCACCTGCACATCCTGCCCGGCCCGGGAGGTCACGTCAAACACGTTATCGTACAGGCCGGCTTTGTCTGATACCACCGACGAATAGTGAAATTCATGGCCCCTGACCCGGGCTCCTCTGGCGCCGATCACCGTATCTTGTGCAAAGGTGATTTCCCTGTACCCCAGGGATCTGAGCCTGCCGGACATGCGTACACCAAGATCAAAACACCCGGCCATGGGCACAGGCTGATCATGGTCTTTGGGCCAAAGCGCTTTGCACAGGAACATGAACCCCCCGCACTCCCCGTAAATGGGCATACCCTCCCCGCTGCGGGCTTTGACAGCTGACAGCAGAACCGATTTTTGTGACAACGTGTCAGCAAAAAGCTCGGGGTAACCGCCTCCCAGGTACAGCCCGTCAATATCTTCGGGCAGGCAGTCATCTGCCAGAGGAGAAAAAAACACCAGGCAGGCACCGGCGTTTTCCAGCATGGCCAGGTTGTCCGGATAGTAAAAGCAGAACGCCTTGTCCCGGGCCACGGCAATCCTTGGGGTTTTTGGAAAGGATTTTGCAGTGAAACCTCCTGCTGTCTGTGATTCAGTCGATGTTTCCGGTCCGGCCGTACCTTTTGGGAGGTTTGTTTTTGGGTTTTTTTCTGTTTTTGCTGGTTCAGATATTATCGCCGGATCCGAAAGATTGGAAATGAGCCGGTCCATGTCCAGCCCCTGGTCCACCATGGACACCAGGGTGTCAATCACAGCCGGCTGGATCACATGTTCCTCTGCGGTGGTCAGTCCCAGGTGGCGCTCGGGCATGACAATGGTGTCGTTTCTGGGCAGATGTCCCAGACAGGGGGTGGTGCAGGTCTGTTCCACTGCATCTTTGAGATATGCATAATGGCGCTGGCTGCCTGTGAAGGTAAACACCACCCCGGCCAGTGTCAGATCCGGATCAAAGTTCTCAAATCCCTTGACCACTGCTGCCGCACTCCTGGCCTTTCCTTTGGCAGACACCACCAGCAGCACGGGCAGGTCCAGCCATTTGGCCATCTGGGAGGTGGATCCGGCTTCTGTTATGGCATCATATCCGTCAAACAGCCCCATGACTCCTTCCACCACTGCCAGATCCGCTCCTTTGGACTGTTCATGAAACAACCGGCGGTTGTACGCTTTTGAAAGCATCCAGGAATCCAGGTTATAGCTGGTGCGGTCGGCAATACGGGCATGGTGGCCCGGATCGATGAAGTCCGGCCCCACTTTGAACGGGGCCACTTTCGTACCTCTGGCACGCAGCCAGGCCAGAATGGCCAGGGTCAGGGTGGTTTTTCCGGTGCCGCTGCCGGTGGCGGCAATCACAAAACCCTTGATGTCACACCTCCGGATACCTGAATTTCAGGCATTTTCACTTTTTGTTATTTTCATATGCCATGATAGCCAGGGCATTTACCACTGCGGCGGCCACGTTGGAGCCACCTTTTCTGCCCGTATTGGTGATATAAGGGATATCCAGGGCCATCAGTTCCTGTTTGGATTCTGCAGCATTGACAAACCCCACAGGCAGCCCGATCACCAGGGCGGGATCTGCTTTGCCCTCCTGAATAAGCTGAATAAGCCGCAACAAGGCTGTAGGGGCGTTTCCTACCACATAGATGCCTTTTTCCAGACGGTCTGCCGCCAGATCCACTGCAGCCAGTGCCCGGGTGGTGCCGTCAGCCGCAGCCCGGGCCGCCACTGACGGGTCTGTCATCAGGCAGGAAACCGTGCCCCCGAAATGTGCAATTTCTGTTTTCCGGATGCCCACTCTGGCCATGTTGGTGTCCGTGAAAATGCTGCATCCTTTCTCAATTGCAGCAATCCCTTTTTCCACGGCATTGTTGCCGAACCGGATGGTGTGGATATAATCAAAATCAGCAGAGGTATGGATCATCCGCCGCACAACAGGCCAGTGTCTTTCATCAAAACCGTGGTCTTCAGCTTCTTTTTCTATGATCTGAAAACTTAGATCTTCAATTTCCTGGGGCTTCATCAGGCTCCTTTATCCGCAATATGTCATGGTAACAGGCAAAAAGATTACATTATCATTTTTTTGTCCGGGTTTCACCACAATTTCTCCAAACCAGAACAAATAGTCAATGGCCTTATTCAAATATTTTTTCATCTGCCAGTTTTACTGGATCGGACATATAGTTCAGAGCATCCACGCTGACATTGACTCAGGGTGCCAAATGGATTATAAAATTGCCTAACAGGGCCAACAACCAAACAGACAAACAATCATGGACGGGAATGGGGATACTTCAGGCAATAACAGGACTGGTAATTTTTGTGGGATTTTCCTGGTTGATCAGTGAACACCCGCGCCAGGTGAACCGCAAAATCATTGCCGCAGGCCTGGGGGTGCAGTTGCTGCTGGCAGTTGTTCTGCTCAAGGCCCCTGCGCTGGGACAGATTTTTGCCCTGTTGAATCAGGTGGTCCTTGCTCTTGAAGCAGCAACCCGGGCAGGTACCTCCATGGTATTCGGATATCTGGGCGGCGGGCCTTTGCCGTTTGTCGAAAAATTTGAAGGCGCCTCTTTTGTCCTGGCTTTTCAGGCCCTGCCCCTGGTTCTGCTCATGAGTGCCCTGTCCTCCCTGTTGTTTTACTGGGGAATTCTGCCATGGATTGTGCGCAATTTTTCCCGGATACTTGAGCGGCTGTTCGGTCTGGGCGGGGCTGAAGGCCTCGGGGTATCTGTCAATATCTTTGTGGGCATGGTGGAAGCACCTTTGTTCATCCGGCCATATATCAGATCTTTGACCCGCAGTGAACTGTTTGCCCTCATGACATCCGGCATGGCCACCATTGCAGGAACAATGATGGTTTTGTATGCCAATATTCTGGGAGATGCCATCCCCAATGTCCTGGGCCATATCCTGACGGCCTCCATAATCAGTGCACCGGCAGCCATTACCGTGGCAAAGATCATGATCCCGGAAACAGACGCAGTTACCTCCGGCAAACTGACATCACCGGATCCGGCGACCAGTTCCATGGATGCGGTAACCAGAGGTACCCTGCAGGGAGTAGAACTTCTGCTCAATATTATTGCCATGCTCATTGTTCTGGTGGCCCTGGTACACCTGGCCGATACCCTGCTGAAAATTATTCCGGATGTGGGTGGAGACCCTGTGACCCTCCAGAGAATTTTGGGCTGGATCATGTCCCCGGTGGTCTGGCTCATGGGGATCCCCTGGTCAGAAGCAGGTGTTGCCGGCAGTCTCATGGGAACCAAAACCATAATCAACGAATTTGTGGCCTACCTGAATCTTGCCGATCTTCCGGCAGAAGCCCTGAGTGCTGACAGCCGCCTGATCATGCTCTATGCCATGTGCGGGTTTGCCAATCCCGGCAGCCTGGGTATCATGATCGGGGGCCTGGGTACCATGGCACCGGACCGGCGCAATGAAATTGTATCCCTGGGTATCCGCTCCATTGTGGCCGGAACCATTGCCACCTGCATGACCGGGGCAATGGTGGGACTGATTTTTTGAAAAAAACGAACCAATGTTCGATTGGATCTGACATGCATACAAACATACCGGAAAAAGCAAAGCTGCTTGAAAAACTAAAGGATCATGGCTTTAATGTGCCGGATTTCATCTATGTGCCGGCAGATATATTCACCACTGAAAATTTCGGGCAGCTGGACCGGTTTTTACAGGCCCACCGGGAAAGCTATAAGGTCATTGCAAGAAGTGCACACCCCATGGAGTCAAATTATAAAGGCGGCACCTTTGATTCTCTGGAAACCTACGCTGACATTGAAGGCATAAAATATGCCCGTAAAAAAATGCTTGCCATGGCAGAAACCGCAAAATGGCTCTCCATAAAGCGGCAGCAGATATTTCATCACGCTCCCGAGATAGATATCAATGAAATGGGAGTGGTTGTCATGCCTTTTGTCAACGGCACCAGTGTAATGGCAAAAATGATCCGGAATGAATGGGAATTCGGCTACTGCAGAAACCGCTCCTATAAAGTGCAGAATGACCCCTATATCACCAAGGTTCCCCATGACAGAAAACTGGTGCAGCTGTCCAAGGACATACAAAAAGCTTTGGGTTTTAAATGTGAGATTGAATATATTGTCTCAACAACAGGAGAGGTCCATGTGGTGCAGGCCAAGGATATTTCAGACATTGAAACCCTTGAAGAAAAAGAAAGCGAACGGTCCATCAGACTCGACGGCATCCGGCGCATAAGGCTCCGGAGAAATTACAGGGAAAGACCGGTGTATATAATGGATAACAAGACATTTTATATTCATATCATCAGTCTGTGTGAAGATATTATACACGACGCCAACGGGGCTGCCCCTGATATCACTCCTGTCATATCCTGCATACAATCTTATGAAAAAGAGCTTGAGAAATTTGCTTTGCGCCACCAGCGGTTTGCCGTACTCGGGTTTTCCATACAAAACACTGGCGATCTTTACCAGATAGCCAACCACTATCTGGATGATTTTCCGGATCTCCAGCAAACCCTTTCCAACGCCCTGCAGAAAAATCTGTACAATATCGATATTTTTATTGCTGAAGCAGATACCTTGATCGCAAAGGACAAAATCCGCATCAATCTTTGCAGCCATGATGCCTATGGTATCGACACCGTCAGAAATCCGTTGTGGTCGGCCTACTGGTATGTGGACCGTCACGACAGCATGGTCAAAGAATTTTGCCGCCTTGGTTTCAAGACCGGTGATACCATCGGGATGGATATCGATGCTGAAGGCAAACCGCTTGTCTACCGGCACTAGTTTTTAAATCCCTGCAAGAGATATCCCACGATATCGGCAATCACTTGCATACCATTCATCCCCCCTTTGTCCCTGCGAATTTACCGCACCGGCCACAGATAAAATTCCGGCAGCGGCTTATGCCCGACCCCCACCGCACCATCCACAGTATAAAGAACCCAGGCATAGGCAGTATCATACATGCTGGTGGTGGCGGACCAGTAAAAATTCTGCACATCGGTAAAGCAATGCGCCGCCGGCAGGGCCGGGGTATGATGCTCCAGATCAATGAGACTTTCCAGTTCACCGATACCGGGAATGCGCCAGTCATTATAACCGTATCTGTTTTCCATGTTCATCTGTGACACCAGATCAGAAGCGGATTTCCAGTCCAAAGGTTTTTTGGCTATATTTGCATTTTTCACCCATGTCAGGCCGGTACTGTTGTCATGGACACAATCACCATCTGGTGTGAACCTTGGTTCATGATGCGGCATTCCTGCTCGGAATTCACCGTCCTGGCCGGATCCATGACAATCCATAATATGGCCGCCGGCATCAAAGCAGGTCTTCTGCCCGGTCTGAAAGAACTTGCCGGTGCCATGGTTTTCTGCAGTACGCACCGGCCAGACCATATATGATCCATATTTCATTCCCTTGAACACCCGGGCACCTCCCAGGTGAACATACCATGCCTGGTCCGGCAGCCGGATGCAGGTTGAAGAGGTCCAGTAATAGCCGTTAAAAACATTGGCAAACAGATGGCCTTGGGGAAGGCTGGGATTGATCATTTCATGGCTCATCAGGCTGAACAGTTCTCTGCGGTTGGGCAGCTTCCAGTCCTGGTACCTGTAAAGCCCGGACCGGTTGATTTCTTTCACTGCAGCCAGTGCTTCCTCCCAGGTCATGGGAAAATCCAGCAAATTTGCATTTTTTGTCCACATCAAACCGAACTGTTCATCAATTACCACATCTTTTTTTTCAAAAAACCGGGTCATTTTTCACATTACCATTCAGGGCACAACCTGCTGTTTTCCTCTTCTTTTTGTTTCTGGATACAGGTGCTGTGCCATATTTTATTCATGATATGTATTATGTGAGTCGCACTTCATTGTCAATCCCCTACAAATCAGCCAAAGAAAAAACAGTCATGATCCTGTGCGCCGCGTATCCTGGTCTGAACTCTCTCAAGTCTGCATTTTAACAAGAGTTTAACAGACGGGTAATCATTTTCTTACAAAAAAACGGGTAAAATCCCTTCCCATGACTGAAACGCCCCGACAAAAATGGATGCAGATGCTGGCAGATGCGGATGTTGCAGATCTCACGGCCGGGTATGCGCCGTTTGCTGAAAAAGTTTCCTATACCTGGCTGGTAAAACCGGAGACCGGGATGCTCATGGTTCAGGGCAGGGCAGACAGCACCGGCGACCCCTTTTGCCTGGGGGAGATGACCGTGACCCGGTGCATGGTGCAGGTCATGGATGACATACAAGGGTATGCCATGATCCAGGGCAGTGACCATGAACATGCCCGGCTGGCAGCCCTGCTGGATGCCCTGCTCCAGATGTCGGATTTTCATGCAAAACTGGCGGCCACTTTGATGGCGGTCCTGAAGAGCAGAGAACAGCAAAGACAGCAGGTCATGGCAAAAGAGATATCAGATACCACAGTGGAGTTTTTCACCCTCAAACGCGGAGAATAAGGGGCAGGCATGATGCAGAAAGGATTTGATTCCGAAGTGTTTGACAGCCAGGCGGTATTTCGAAGCCTGCTTCTGGCAATGGCGAATCCCGGCACCATTGCCGCCACAGACATAAACATCTCCTGTCCGCCCCGGCTCCAGTCCGGCGCCGGAGCCCTGCTGCTGACCCTGCTTGATTTTGAAACGGTTTTGTGGACAGACATGGATACTGACACACCGGAAATGCAGTGGCTGCATTTCCACACTGGGACCCGATTGACCCATGCCCCGAACAGGGCTGGTTTTGCCCTGTTCACGGACAGTGAAAAACTCATGGATCCGAGCCGGTTCAATCCAGGCACAGTGGCATCTCCGGACATATCCACCACCCTGGTCTTCCAGACCCGTGGAATGGACCAGGAGCACCATCTGCGCCTCACCGGGCCGGGCATTGAAAAAGAAACCTTTATACACCTTCCAGGCATCACCACAGCGTTCTGGGAAAACCGCGCCATAATGAACCAGGCGTATCCTGCCGGTATTGATATGATTTTTGTGCATGCCCGAAGGTTTACCGCCCTTCCCAGGACCACAAAAGTTGGGGTGTGCTGATGTATGTGGCGGTAAAAGGCGGTGAAAAAGCCGTAAAAAACTCCCAGCGCCTGGTGGCAGAAAAACGCCGGGGAGACACCGGTGTACAAAAAATTTCCATGGACCAGATCGCAAACCAGCTGGGCTTAGGGGTGGACCGGGTCATGGCAGAAGGGTCCCTGTACGATGTAACCGCCGCCGCCATGGCCATCCAGCAGGCCCAGGGGGATATGACGGAAGCGGTTTTTCTGGTGCGGGCGTTTCGCACCACCTTGAAACGCTTCGGTAACAGCATCCCGGTCCAAACCACAAAAATGACCGCCATCAGGCGGGTGTCCGGGATCTTCAAGGATATTCCCGGGGGCCAGATATTAGGGCCCACCTATGATTATACCCACCGGTTGATTGAACCCGACCCGGAAAATGTCCCTGATCCTCCCTGTGACCGGCAAACGGACACAGAAACGGCACCTCCGGACCAGACAGCTGCCTGTGACGACATCTCATCATTGCCTGGTGAACTGCCCCGGGTCATTGACATACTCCAGGCCCAGGGGCTGCTGCAGCAGGATAAAACAAGGCCGCCCGGGGATGCGGCAGAGGATCTTACCCGGCAGCCGTTGGCATTCCCTGTTTCCAGAAACCTGCGGCTCCAGGCCCTGGCCAGGGGGGATGAGGGATTTATCCTGGGAACGGCCTACTCGCTGCAGCGGGGGTTCGGCCTGGACCGGCATCCCTTTCTGGGCGAACTCAAGGTGGGATATGTGGCAGTCCGGTATACACCGCCGGAACTGGGATTTGACATCCATGTCGGCCACATGAAACTCACCGAATGCGTCATGGTCAACCGGCAGGATGATGCAGCCCGAAAAGCCGCCGGATTTGAAACAGGCTATGGCCTCGTGTTCGGCCAGAACGAAAGAAAAGCCATGTCCATGTCCCTTTTGGACCGGTCCCTTGCTGCAGAAAAGAACACCGGAAAAACCGATTATCCGGCCCGGGATCCGGAATTTATCCTGTCCCACTGCGACAATGTGGAATCCTCCGGGTTTGTGCAGCACCTCAAACTGCCCCATTACGTGGATTTTCAGTCTGAGCTGGTATTTATCCGGAACCGCCCCAAAGACCATGCCCCTGATAAAGGAAACCCCTGATGCCGCTGTCCTATAATTTTGCCTATCTGGACGAACAGTCCAAAAAAATGATCCGGCGGTCCATTTTAAAGGCCCTTGCCATACCGGGGTTCCAGGTCCCCTTCGGGGGCCGTGAAATGCCGCTGCCCTATGGATGGGGCACCGGCGGCATCCAGCTCACCGCCGCCGTCATCGGACCGGATGACCGGCTCAAGGTCATTGACCAGGGATCGGATGATACGGTAAACGCCATCAGTATCAAGGCATTTTTCAAGAAAACCGCCGGCATTGCCATCACCGAAGAAACCAGGTCCGCCACCATTATCCAGACCCGGCACCGGATACCGGAAACCCCGCTGCAAAACGGGCAGATAATGGTATTCCAGGTGCCCATACCGGAACCGCTGCAGTTCATTGAACCCAAAAAATCCCAGACCGCTAAAATGCACGGGTTTGAAGAATACGGCAGCATGCATGTCAAGCTGTATGAAGATATCGCAAAATTCGGCAGGATCGCCACAGCATTCGATTACCCGGTGCAGGTGCACCAGCGCTATATCATGAGCCCCTCTCCCATCCCCAAATATGACAACCCCAAACTGCACCGGTCACCAGCGGTTCACCTGTTCGGGGCGGGCAGGGAAAAACGCATCTATGCCGTGCCCCCCTATACCGACGTGGTCAGCCTGGATTTTGAGGATTACCCCTTTGAACTGGAAAAATGGGACGGGGCCTGTGCGGTCTGCGGATCCACAGACAGCTTTCTGGATGAAATCATCACAGATGACACAGGCACCCGGATGTTTATCTGTTCTGATACGGAATACTGTCAGAAAAAAGCAGGGAACACCTTTTCATGACCAGGATGCCGGAAAACAGTTCCCAGCCTTTGCTGGCGGTGACGCATTTGTCCAAATTCTTCGGCAGGCAGCTGGGGTGCCATGACATCGGTTTTACAGTGTCCCCCGGAGAGGTGATCGGTGTGGTGGGTGAGTCCGGTTCCGGCAAATCCACCCTTCTCAACTGCATTGCCGGCCGGATAAAACCCTCCAACGGATCGGTGTTTTTTAATTCATCCGCAGGGATGATCGACCTGTGCCGAAGCAGCGAAGCCCTGGTGCGCAAAATCATCCGGACCCAGACCGGGTATGTGACCCAGAACGCAGCCCAGGGACTCAAGATGCACATCAGTGCCGGCGGCAATATCGGAGACAAACTCATGGCCGGCGGCATGCGCCATTACGGTCAGATCAGAAAAATGGCCCTGGCCTGGCTGGAACGCGTGGAAATAGATCCGGACCGTATAGATGACATGCCCGCCACCTTTTCCGGCGGCATGCAGCAGCGGCTTCAGATTGCGGCCAACCTGGTCAATTCCCCCAAAATCATGCTCATGGATGAACCCACTTCCGGACTGGATGTGTCGGTGCAGGCCCGGCTCATCGATGTGCTGCGCAAGCTGGTATCAGGGCTGAACCTGTCCATGGTTCTGGTCACCCATGACCTGGCCGTGGCCCGGCTGCTCTGCCACCGGCTTTATGTGATGAAACAGGGGGAAATGGTGGAATCCGGGCTCAGCGACCAGATACTGGACGACCCCAGACAGCCCTATACCCAGCTGCTGGTTTCCTCTGTGCTCAAACCGTAACAGAATGACAGATCACCCGTTTTTGGAGAATTTCATGGCCCCGCGCTGGATACTCAAACTGGAAAACATTGAAAAAGACTTTGTCTTTCACCTGCAGCAGGGCACCCGGATTGTGGTGTTTGACCGATTTTCCTACCTGTTTTTCCCTGGCCAGGCCAGCATCCTCACCGGCCCGTCCGGCTCCGGAAAAAGTACGCTCCTGCGCATGATTTTCGGCACATACAAAACCGGGGGCGGCCATATATGGGTCCGGCACCGGGGCCGCGGAGTTGATATTGCCGCAGCCCAGCCCGCCAGGATCTACACCTTGCGGCGGGACACCATCGGGTATGTGAGCCAGTTTCTCCGGGTGGTCCCCAGGGTATCGGCACTGGATACGGTCATCGAACCGCTGCTGGCCAGAAACATGGACCTGGAAAAGGCCCGGAAAAAAGGCCGGGCCCTTCTGGAACGGCTCAATATTCCTTCAAACATGTGGCATCTTTCCGCCACCACCTTTTCCGGCGGTGAACAGCAGCGTATCAACCTGGCCAGGGGATTTATCGCCCCCTTTCCCATCCTGCTGCTGGATGAGCCCACCGCATCCCTGGACCTGAAAAACCGGCAGATTGTCATTGATCTGATCAAAGAAGCGCTGGCAGACAACACCTGTGTGATCGGCGTATTCCATGATCCGGCAGACCACAGGGATTTTGACGATCACACCATTGACCTTTCCCTTATGTTGAACCAGGAGGTGATGCAGCCATGCACACAAAAAAACTGATTCTCGGCGGTCCCCTGTTTGACGGAAATACCCTGTCACCGCAGGGGACCATATTGATCGAAGGCCAAAAAATTGTGCACACCTTTGCCGATACCATCCACATGGTCAATGCCGAGGTGATAGATGTCCAGGGCCGGCTCATCATGCCCGGCCTGGTGGACCTGCATTCCGACAGCCTGGAAAGAAGCATTGAAAAACGCAAAGGGGTATTTTTTGATACTGATTTTGCCATTTTAAACCTGGACCGCAAGGCAGCTGCCTGCGGCATCACCACCTTCTGCCATGCGATCAGTTTTGCAGACAATGAGCTGGGTCTGCGGTCTCCCCGGGAGGCAGAGACCTGTGTGCGCAAAATCAAGGCATTCAATGATTCCCCCCAGGCCCTGGTGAAGCACAGGGTGCATGTCCGGTATGAGGTGGGATCAGAGCAGAGTTTCAATATTGTAAACCGCCTTGTGGAACAGGGCCTTGTGGATCTGCTCTCGGTCATGGACCACACCCCGGGCCAGGGTCAGTTCAAATCCATGGAATCCTATATCAGGTTTCAGTCCATCGAATACCAGGTGCCCGAGAATATGGTAATTGAAATGGCCAGGGAAAAACAGGCAAACCACCTCTGGGCATGGCAGATGGTCAATGAGTTGACGAAAACCGTGGGGGATGCGGGCATTCCAATGCTCAGCCATGATGATGACACCATTGAGAAAATCGGTCTGATCAGGGACCTGGGGATCGGGGCCAGTGAATTTCCCGTTACCCGGCAGGCAGCCCGGCAGGCCGGTGAATACGGGATGAAGATCTTCATGGGAGCCCCCAATCTGGTGCGGGACCAGTCCACCAGCGGCAGCCTAAAAGCTTCAGAGGTGCTGAAACACAAATGGTGTACCGGCCTGGTATCTGATTATTACCCGGAATCCCTTCTCCAGGCTGGTTTTCTGGGACAAAAATTCACCGGGTGTATGGCTGAAGCCCTCCAACAGGTGACATCCGGGCCGGGTGCCTATCTCATGTCTCCTGACCAGCCTGGAGTGCTTGTCCCCGGTGCAGATGCCGATATCATCATAGTGGATCACTCCCATACCTGGGCCCATGTCACCCACAGTCTGGTAGGGGGAGACCCTGTTTTTTCAACCAGAAGCCAGGAGGCAGTGGCATGAATACCATAGGTGTCAATATTGATGCGGTCCGTATCGACGGATCACTGGACCGGCTGTACCAGGATCTGCAGGCATTTGAAAAAATCGGTCTCAAAGCGGTCGAACTGCCGATCCACGGCCTGGATGCCGTTTTAAACGGCACCCTGTGTCCGGCCAGGACCAGAAAGGTTTTGTCCCTGCTGGCAGACTTTGATTTTTGTTATTCCATTCATTCCCCCAACCCTGTGAACCTGATGGACAAAAAAGATCCAGCCCTGCACAAAGCGGTGTTAGAGGCCTCCCTGGAATTTGCCCGGCAGATCGATGCAGAAGTGGTGGTGGTTCACAGCGGCCGGTTCATCCCTGAAGAAGATTTTTCCGTCACCCCTGCCCGGTCCCAGACAGCATCAGAACAGCATTGGATGCTGGAATCAGAAGCACAGATTTTGCAGGACCTTGCTGGAAAATATCCGGATGTCATGATCGCCCTGGAAAACGCCCGGCCCTACCTGAGCCAGAGCCCTTACACCTATGCGGAATGTATGGTTCCCCTCAAGGAACAGATCCTGCGGGTCAACCGGCGCAATGTAAAAATCACCCTGGATTTCGGCCACCTGTTCATGGCATCACAGTTCTACGCATTTGATCCCCTGGCAGCGGTAAGACAGATAAAAGAGCAGGTGGTCCACACCCATGTGCATGACAACTTCGGAGGCACGGTGCACCACTGGGAAAAGCAGCAGACCCACCAGCTGCCATTCGGCAAGGGCGATTCCCACATGCCGGTTGGATACGGACAGATCCCCATCCAGGCAATCCTGGATATCCTGCTCCCCGATTATGACGGGCTGCTGGTCATGGAACTGCGCAGCCGCTATTTTTCCGATATCAAAGCCTCCCTGGACAACCTGTCCGCCCTGGCGGCGGCAAGTAACGGCCGGACCTGAAAGCCCGTGACCGTTGAAAATGAATAAGGAAAAAAATTACCATTTTGAACAACTTACAATAATGATAGGGGCAATATGAACAAAGTTCTTTTTATCTGTGGGCACAACAGCGGCAGAAGCCAGATGGCGGAAGCGCTGCTGGCTGAAATGGGCGGCAGCGAATTCACCGTTCAGAGCGCCGGACTTCATCCGGCGGAAGCGGTAAATCCCCTGGTGGTTGAGGTGATGCAGGAACTGGGAATCGATATGTCCGGACACACACCCAAATCCGCTTTCGACCTCTTCAAGTCCGGTGAACTGTTCACCCATGTGATCACGGTCTGTGACAAGGAAACCGATGAGAACTGCCCCATTTATCCGGGCATTCAGAAACGCGAGAACTGGCCCTTTCCAGACCCGGAAAAACTGACCGGCACCCATGGGGAAAAGCTGGTACAGCTCCGGAAAATCAGGGATGCCATCAAGACGCGGATTGCACAATATTTTGGCCTGACTGATTCCTGACAATCACTTTTCCATTCATCTGCAATTTTAATCCTTGACAAATAGTAGCCTTTAAGCTACTATTTGTCGTTAATGGATGTTACCGAAAAAATTGTAAAAGAATTCATCACCAAAAACGGAAAAAACCCTTTCAAAAACTGGGTTGACAACCTTAAAAATATCCATATTCAGGCAAAGATTGATATCAGGATCGCCAGGCTTCGGCTTGGAAACTTCGGAGACACAAAACCTGTTGGACAGGGTGTGCATGAATTAAGAATTCATTTTGGTCCTGGATACCGCATTTATTACAGACCTCGTTACCTGTAAAATCAGCAGAGCGGCTGAAGCCCATTTTATGCAGCTTTGTAGGATTGGGCGCAAAAATTGGACATTTTAATTTTTAAATTTCTTTAAAAATTGATAAAAATTAAAAATATGTAAAATATATTGACAGAAATGTGATTCTTTGTTACTTCTGTTCTATTCATTTTGGAGGTGAATGATGGAACAGGCTACTTTGTTCGAGGATGTGCCGATAAAAGATAAATCGAATGAAGTGTGTATCGGAGGCAGGCTTTTTTTGAAATTCAACAAAAACGATCCAAACAAAGTCTGTCTTG
>JAABUB010000075.1 GCA_011389575.1 Desulfotignum sp.
GATACCCACGCCGATACAGGTAGGATTAGAGGTGACAATTTGTATCAACCGCCCGATACGGCCCCGTGCCATAAAATGGGTATCAAAAATGATATTACCCACAAAACCGAATCCAGGTGTTGAAAGGACACTGCCTTTGAACAGCCCGTGTTCACTTTTGCCTTCATAAATCATGGTATCGGAAAACACGGCAGCCCCGGCACTGGTGCCTGCGATAAGCGCGCCGTTTTCCAGACGCGCCCGTATGGCATCAAGTACCTTTGTCCCTCCCATAATGGTTGTCAACCGTAACTGGTCCCCACCCGTAAAAAAAATCAAATCAAGCTCTGCGATTTTTGCGGCTGACTTGCTGTCGTTTGCCTGGCCCCTTTCTGTAATATTAAATATGTCTATCCTGGACGCACCAAGAGATGAAAAAACGCTATGATAATCTTTGCCGCGCTGTTCAGAATCTTCACTTGCCGTGGTGATGATACCGACCTTGTAATCTTTTTTGCCGATTTCAAGAACCACCCGTTTGAGTACAATCAATTCATCTGCCTTGTCTTCATTGCCGCCGATTGCAATCAGACGGCCCAGAAAAAAGGGATCTAATGCCATTATAATTTTATCTCCGTAATATGTAATCACGCCATGCTGTTACAGCCATTTGATTGGAAAGCATTCTGGATTAAAACAGCCGGCTGTAAGCCCGGCAGGTGTCACTCCCAATATTAATTTTAAATTTAATAAGTTAGACATGGAATTTGATTGTATCATAGACTTATACCCGTTCCTATGCAAGGTATTTAAACGGGCACACGCTTCAAGCCGGCCCTGGCTTTTCAGCAAACTGGTCCGGATTTCGAAACCACATCGGCGCTTTGGAATAAAAATGGCGGGACAGAAAAGTGGTGGGCGGTACAAGGATTGAACTTGTGACTTCTACCGTGTGAAGGTAGCACTCTCCCACTGAGTTAACCGCCCAATGACTGTTATTCTAATCAACGCAAGTTAAATTATCTTTTTTTTTTACTTTGGTCAAGAGAACAATTTGCAAAACTTTTTCATCGGCTTTATCCCGCAGTACCTGTTTCTGATGGTCTGCAACCTGGAAAATACATGGGCCATCCATGAGGAAGGCAATATACTACCCGGCAACCGGGTACTTACCTGTTGTTTTAGGATTCCTTCACATATCTTGGATAGGTTTTTTTGGCATCCTCGGCTGCCTGCAAATCAATATCCATGGTCAAAAACAACGATGTGCCAGATGTTTTTCCCAGCACAGTGCCGCCGTCCGGCTCTGTAATCCAGGCGGTTCCGCCGAAGTCCATCTCATTTGTGTTGGGCCCGTTGAAATTGGAGGAAAGGCAGAATGCGCCTGAAATCCAGGCCACGGCCCTGCCCCCGGCAAGCCAGGTTTCTGCCGACCCTGCAGGGGTTGCCCTGGGGCATAACAGCAAATGGATGCCGGCTTTGGCATAGTTCCGGGCGTGATGGGTAAACCACAATTCCGTGCAGATCAAAAATCCTATTTTAATGCCGCTGATTTCAAAAACATCAAACCGGCCATCGCCCATTGAATACCAGGAAGCCTCCCAGAAACCTTCTTCATCCGGAAGGTAATATTTTTCATGAACCAGCTGGGCCCCGGTTTTTCGGGTCCAGACAAATCCTGTGTTTTTGCATACCCCGTTGTCCACCACCGGTCTGGTGCCGGCTATGATGGGAACATCAAACATCTCCAGCCGGCTGATCCACTGGTCATGGGCGGCGACCGCTTCGCGCCATGTCTGTTCATCCGGTGTACTGTTGCCTGACACCCATCTGGAAAACGGCATTTCCGGCAAAAGCAGCAGCCTGGTTTTGTTTTCCTTTACATGGTCTTTCAGAGCCTGGATCACGGCCGGATTCTCTGTCCAGTCATTGGGCAGTTCACATACACTTGCTTTCATTATGGTCTCCAAAATTTATTAACCGGATCAGGCGTTTTCTGCATCTGACGGCAGATAATCTTTGCGCACCGGTGAAAACACCTCGATGGCCACACTGTCTTCCAGAATTTCGGCCCGGTGTTCCACATCTCCGGGGATGGCCCAGCTGTCTCCGGGCCAGGCTTCAAAGGCTTTGCCGTCAATGTGCAGCCGCATCCTGCCGGAAATCAGGCACCCGGTCTGCTCATGGGGATGGGTATGGGAGGGCAGCGTACTGCCTTTTTTGAGGTGAAACCGGGCCAGCAGGGTTTTTTCTCCGTAAACCATTGTTTTTATTTCAATCCCTTCAACAGGGGTGGTAAATCCGTCCGGGGTAAATGCTGCAAACATAATTATGCCTCATACCAAAAGATGATTATCCATTTTTCAGCCTGCGTTTTTATTACAGTTTTGCTATGAATTGTGGTATTGTATACCATCTTATTTTTAAAAGAAAGCTGGTTTGTGAAATAGAAAGGACAATCATGGAAGGGATCTTGTTTTTGCTTCTGGCTGTCATGTTTTCCAGCGGGGTAGCTTTGAGCATGAAGGCTGCCAACCACCGGGCAGTCAATCTGTGGCAGTTTCTTGCCGTCAATTATGTGGTGTGCACGGTGGGTCTGCTGGCCTGGGGGGCCTGGCAGACACTTGGGGACAATTCTGTTTTCATCTGGTTTCTGGGGATTTTTACCGGGATCATGTATGTATTGTCTTTGTGGCTTTTCAACAAAGCCATAACTGCGGAGGGCCTGGCCCTGTCCACCACCCTGATGCGGCTGTCCGCAGCAATTCCCACTCTGGGGTCCCTGGTTTTTTTCAGTGAAACCATTGGATTTTTCCAGGCTGTGGGGATAGGGCTGGCCTTTCTTTGCCTGCCCCTGTCAAGTAAAGAACCGCTGCATTTGGGGAAAGCCAAGAAAAATGCCTGGAAAGGTATCCTCTGGGGCCTGCTGCTTTTCGGGGTCTACGGCATCACTGATTTTGTCTTCAAGATACAGGCGGAACTCGAGCCCCTGGCTGATCCCAAAGCATTCATGGCAACCATCTTCGGTACAGCATTGATATTCACCCTGCCCAGACTCAAAGGCCTTAAACGGCCTGGCAGACCCTGTGTGGCCTGGGGTATTGTCCTGGGGACAACCAATGTGCTGGCCACCTATTTCTGGATACGGGCCCTGACATACCTGCCGGGCGCGGTTGCCTATCCTACCCTGGGACTGGGGGTGATCGCAGTAACCACCATCATCAGCCTGGTTTTCTGGAAAGAACAACTGCGGCCGGCCAATTATGTGTTTCTGGCCATGGCCTGTGCAGCGGTTTTTTTGATCAACATAAAACCAGCCTGAAATTTTGGGTTTTACAAAAATTTTTCCGTCCAGAAACAGCCGGTTCATCACACGCCCCTGCCGGAAGAAAAGAGACTGCAGGCGTGAAAATCATCCTTGCAACCCGGGGGATCTCAAGTGAAGCTTTCTGTACTGTTTGACCCGTCATTTGATTTTTTCCTGGCAGATGGCCGCAAAGGCCGGATTTTTGATTATTCTCTGGTTCGCAAAGCCTCTGTCAAGGATATCATTGAATCGCTGGGCATACCCCATACAGAAGTTGGCAGCATCTTGTTTGACGGCCGGAAAATTGATTTCTTTTTTGTTCCGGTCTTACCCGGAAAACTGCAGGTGTATGCTGTTCAGGCCCCGTTCAATGTGCTTGCTCCTTCCCTGCTTCGGCCGGCGCCTTTAAAAAGCATCAGGTTTATTGCTGATGTGAATGTGCTCAAACTGGGACGGCTACTGATTCTGCTGGGGTTTGATGTGGCATGTTCGTCTTCTTTTTCCGATGCAGAAATAGCTGATATTGCCCGGGCGCAATCGCGTATTGTCCTGACCCGGGACACCACACTGCTCAAACGAAAAAAAATTGATTTTGCACGGCGGGTCAGGTCTGATTTTCCCTATGAACAGGTCCTGGAAGTGGTTGATTTTTTTGGACTGCAGGATCTGACCGCCTTTTTTTCACGGTGCACCGCATGTAACAAACTGCTTGTACCGGTTGCAAAAAATGACATAATCCATCTTCTGGAGCCTAAAACCAGACAGTATTTTTTTGATTTTCTGCAATGCCCCCAGTGCCAAAAGGTCTTCTGGAAAGGCTCCCACTATGATGCCATGAAAGACACATTCTCGCGTCTTGGCATTTCCTTTGGAGGTTCATAGACTGCAGCATTTCCTGGTGCTGACATGTGCTTTCGTGGTATGATCCATATTTTATTGATGATGCTGTCTTACCGCAAAAGGAGTGACACGACTGCCCCATGTTTTTTTCCACATTTACCACGGTTTTTTCCGCTGTCTTCCAGGTGTTCATCATTTCAGCCGCCGCCGGTGTGCTGGTGAGAACAAAAATCATTTCCCAGGCCCATATCCAGGGTCTTTCCAGTGTCACTGTCAATGTGTTTCTGCCCTGCCTTATTGTGGTCAAGACCGTTACCCAGTTTGATCCTTCCGGATTTACCCTCTGGTGGATACTGCCCTTGGCCGGGGTACTCATTGCCGTTACAGGGCTTGTCATGGCTGGTCTTTTGTTCGGCACAAAACCCGAAAAACAGCCGTTTATTTCAATGGCAAGCTTCCAGAATGCGGTGTATATTGTGCTGCCCATCGGCCAGCTGGTCTTTCCGGACCAGTTCGACCGGCTGGCCCTTTATTGTTTTCTGCTGATCCTGGGCCAGTCCCCCATCATGTGGAGCGTGGGCAAGGTTCTGGTGAGCGGCAGCCGGGATGCGACCGTCATGTGGAAAGATTTTGTTACCCCGCCACTGGTTGCCACCCTGACGGCCATCTTTCTGGTGGTTTCCGGAACTGCAGAATTGCTGCCCCAAACCCTTTTGTCTTCCCTGGATCTTCTGGGCCAGGCCACTGTACCTCTGGCTGTTTTTATCCTGGGCGCCACCCTGGGAAGCATTTCCCTTAAGGATATGCCGCCCCTCCAGGATGTTTTCCGGGTGACCGGGGTCAAATTTGTCCTGGTGCCGGCCACCGCCTTTGCCGTAATGTACGGCCTGGGTCTTTACCAGAGCCTGCCTTTGTTCTGCAGCCTTATGATTCTGCAGACCTCCTCTCCTCCTGCCACCAACCTGATCCTCATGGTGAGAAACTACGGGGGAAACACCCGGGCCGTTGCCAGCATGATGCTGCTCCAGTACCTGGTATGTATCATTGCCATGCCCCTGTGGCTGTCCCTGTGGCAGACGGTTGCCGGCTGAGACCGGATACCTTGACAAATCCGGCTGAAATTGCGATAGACAAAGAGCATACAATAATCTGAAAAGGACAGGGATGGAAACTTCCTATAACCTGGCATTTAAATTATTCGCAGCACTGGCCATCGGTCTTTTAATCGGTATTGAACGTGGCTGGAGTGACCGGGAAGAAAATGAAGGACAACGTATTGCCGGCATCCGCACCTTCAGCCTTATCGGGCTGCTGGGCGGTGTGACCGCTCTGATGTCGCAGCAGATCACGCCCTGGTTCATCGTGGCAGTATTTCTGGGTGTCTGTGCACTGATCATTGCGGCCCACATTCTGGATGTTCAGTCAAACAAAGATGTGGGCACTACCACTGCCTTTTCCATGATGCTGTCATTTGTTCTGGCTGCGTGGGCAGCCTATGGCCATACCATCCCGGCCATAGCAGTGACGGTTGTGGTCATTTCCCTGCTCGGGTATAAGCCGGTTCTGCATTTATGGCTCAAAAACATTGCCCCCAGAGATTTTTTTTCCGGGGTCAAGCTTCTGGTCATTTCCCTGGTGCTTCTGCCGTTGCTGCCCAACAAGGGATATGGCCCCTGGGAGGCTTTGAATCCCTACTGGACCTGGTGGATGGTGGTGCTGATTTCCGGCATATCTTTTCTGGGATATATTGTTATCCAGATTGCCGGAGAAAAAAAAGGGGTACTGGTAACCGCCATCGGCGGTGCAATGGTATCTTCCACTGCCGTTACCTTCAGCCTGGCCCGTTTTGCAAAAAAACAAAAAGACAGAGACCTTTTTTCAGGTGGTGTTTTACTGGCCGCTGCCATCATGTTCATCCGGGTTGTCATTGAGGTGCTTGTTGTATATCCCGGACTGCTGGATGCCCTGTGGATACCGCTGACCACCATGTTTGCCGGACTGATCTGCGCCCTTGTCTTTGTATGGCGGGGCCTGGGAAAACAAAAAACAGACAGGCAACAACCCATTGCAGTGAAAAATCCTCTACAGCTCGGGATGGCCCTGAAGTTCGGGATTTTACTGGGTGCTGTGCTTTTTCTGTCTGAAGCCATGAAAGCTTGGTTTGGAAATTACGGGGTATATGCACTGTCAGTGGTGTCCGGTCTGATGGATGTGGATGCAATTGTCCTTTCCTTGGCCAAATCCGCCAAACAGGATCTGGCCACAGAGGTGGCGGTTCTGGGGATTATTCTGGCCTGCATAACCAATACCCTTGTCAAGGGGATGATATTTGCCTTCATTGCCGGGTTCAAAGACAATTTCAGACTGCCCCTGCTGATGCTGGCAGCCATGGTGCCGGGATGTCTTGTGGCCCTGGCCCTGGTGTAGACTGATATTTTTTGCATTTTCGCGGTTTTTGCCGTATCATAAAGTATTTACATATATCAAAAACCCAAGGAATGAGCCTTTATGAAAAACCTGCTGATCTGCTTTTCAGCCGGATGCCTGGGAGCACTTGCCAACAGCCTTGTGGCCTGGCAGTTTGGAGAACAGGGTATTGCCCGGTTGCTTGGCGTATCCATTGCACCGGCTTTGACACCGGTATGGCTGTATCCGAGAATTGTGTGGGGCGGTATCTGGGGACTGCTGTTTATCCTGCCTTTTTTAAAATCCCGGTTCCTGCTTAAAGGCAGCCTGCTGGGACTTTTTCCCGCAGCAGTTCAGCTTTTTTATATTTTCCCCCATGTGGCAGGCAAAGGTTTTGCCGGCATGGATCTGGGCATGTGGACACCTCTACTGGTGGTTTTATACAACTGGATCTGGGGGGTTGTCACGGCCATGACCATCCGGTTTTCCCGCTGATAAGGACGGAAAAAAACCAGAATCAGAGCCTGTATATATAAGGATGTCTTTATTTATGAGCATCGAAGAAAAATTCATACTTCCTTTGAAATCTGATATCAAGCAGGTATTGCGTATTGATGCCGAAGCAATTCCAAGTTTTTCGCCGGTGATGACCAAACTGCTGACATTGTCCATTGATGAGGATGCTTCTATTGAAGATCTTTGCAGGCTTGTGAAAACAGATCCCGGTATTTCGGCCAAAGTACTGGGGATTGTCAACTCGGCTATGTACAGCCTGAGGCGGAAAATCACTGTTGTTTCAGAAGCTGTCATTCACCTTGGCGTTGATGAGGTCAAAAAAATAGCCCTGGGAGTCGCAGTTTTTGAAAAAATGGTCAAGCCCGGAGCAAAAAGCCATTTTGACAGAATTTTTTTCTGGCGGCACTGCCTTTGTGTAGCGATTCTCAGCAAGGCCATTGCACAGGAAATCCGTTATCCAGCACCTGAAGAAGCCTATATCTGCGGGCTTCTGCATGACCTGGGAAAGATTATTTTTGACCTGTACGGATGTGTTGACTATGATGATTTTATCGCCAATGTGGCAAAATACACCGGCACCATGATCACCGAAGAAAGAGATATCATGGGCATGGGCCATGATGATGTGGGTGCCTATTACTGCGCCTTGTGGCAACTGCCGGATCCCCTTTCTCTGGTCTTGAAATTTCACCACCAGCGGTATGACCATCTGGATTTTTCTCAAAACCAAGCCCGGCTTATAGCCATTGTTTCTCTTGCCAATTTTCTGGCGTGGACACAGGGAATGGGATCTGTTGATATCATCCGACCTCCGATTCTGCAGCCTGAAGTTGAAAAGAATATCAACCTGGATAATATTGATTTTACCGGGGTCATTTCCTACATGGACCGGGAAATGGAAAGCACATCACAATTTTATAATTTTGTTTTCCCTTCCGCCGGTCAGTTCCGGGAAAACCTGTTCAAGGCCAATCTGAAACTGAGCAGTATCAACACCATGTATCATTACAGGGATGACCGGCAGGCAGCGGCGGTGGATATGTCAAAAATAACGCGCAGCATCATTACCCCCCATCGCAGCCTTGACCCGAAAGCCATTATCAGGACAACCTTGCAAGCGGTTTATGAGGATTTCCCCTGCGACAGGGTGTATATCATGAAAGTGGTAAAAGCCTTGAGAAGCCTTAAAGTAATCGAATGCTTTGGCACTTCTGAGACCTGCAGGGATCTGAAATCAATTGAAATTCCCATGGATGAAAACGCCGGCGGATTTATCAACTGCCTGAGAGACAAAAAGCCTGTAATAATCACCGGCCGGACATCGGGGGAAAAACAGGCTTTGGGGGTTTTTAAAATCAAAGCAATGGTCATCGTACCATTCTGCAGCGATAACAAGGTCATCGGTATCCTTGGCATGGATAATATTATTTCACAAAACCCCATCCAGCCGGACACACTATCTGCCATTGCCATCGTGGCAGCTGAACTTGGCATGGCCATGGAAAATGCAGGTGCTTATAAAGAAGCAAAAGCAGCTTCTTATAAAGACGGACTGACAGGCCTTTTGAACCGCCTGGCCATTGATGAACTGCTGGCCGGCTCATTCCGAAAGGCTGTGGAGGGGAAAAACACCCTCTCTCTTGTGATGATTGATGTGGATTATTTTAAAAAATTCAATGATAGATTCGGGCACCAGACCGGAGACAATGTTTTGAAACTGATTGCCACAACCCTGAAAAAACTGTCCAGGCCATTTGACCATGTCGGGCGGTATGGCGGTGAAGAATTTATTGTGGTGCTGAACAATACCGACCTGTCTGAAGCCCTTGTATATGCTGAAAGAATCCGGTTGGAGATCCAGCAGCTTGGCAGACTTCTGGCCAACAGATTTCCGGGTCTTTTTCTCACTGTAAGTGCCGGTGTCTGTGAGTACACAAAAAAAATCAAGAACCAGGATACACTTATTGCACAGGCAGACAAAGCCCTTTACAAGGCAAAAGAAACAGGAAGAAACAAGGTTGCAGTATTCTGAATCACGGTGAATGGCATGCATTTTAAAAAAGCCGCAAATTGCAGCATATGGATCAACCACAGAACAAGGATGTCGGATTATGGATGATATGTTTACCCCGCACGAGCCCTTACTTCAGAAATTGCGGATTTTGATCCGCTTCAGTGTCCGCTGTCTGGCAGTTCTGATGACCCTGGTAATACTTTGGGGGGTGGTGGATGTGGCCTGGGAAATTTATCAGAAACTGCGGACCCCCCCTGTCATGCTCATGAACATCAGTGATATCCTGGCTACTTTTGGTACATTTATGGCGGTTCTGATTGCGATTGAAATATTTATCAATATCACCATTTATCTCAGGGATGACATTATCCATGTAAAAATTGTCATGGCCACAGCCCTGATGGCCATTGCCCGAAAAGTCATTATCCTTGATTTTGAAATTATTACCCCGGATTATATTTTTGCCACAGCCGCCCTGGTATTTGCCATGAGTATCGGATACTGGCTGGTGGTCAAGTATTCAGACACCCGGTCGGTACTGCGCAGCCAGGTGGAAACCTGTTTTGACAATCCGGAAGAATGCGATATGGAAGATCTTGAAAAAACTGACAAAAGGGTTTGACAGCAGATAAAGACCGCCACATACCTTCAAAAACAGCCTTCCACCGCTTTTAAAAGAAGACAATCTTTTCTTGACATCCAAATGTTCCAGCAGAGATACAAGATATTGTTCTTGTTAAATCAAAAAAAATTTCATAGGATCGGTCCAAAATAAATTTCAACCATTCTGGCGGTTATGGATATTAAACTGTTTGATAGAATTCTTGCGCTGGGAAACCTCATTGGTCAGGCCCGGCTTGGTTATATGGAAACGAATCTGGATTTTCAGGTCACTTCCTGGAATACCGGGGCAGCACAAATATTCGGATACTCAGAAGATGATATAATCGGCTGCCGGCTGGATATGTGCATCCCCATCAATAAAGAAGAAATCACCTGCGCCAGACAGGCAGTGGTAATATCTGACGGCGGCATCACCAAAAAAACAAAATCCTTTACCTGTGAAATTTTTTATTCTCCCATTGTCAATCAGCAAAACAAAACATGCGGGCATGCCATCCTGGCAAAAGATATTTCTGAGCAGATGCCTTACCAAAACAAATTACAACAACAGATAGTGCATCTTGAAGACATTTACCGGTATGCACCCATCGGTATTTTTCATGTCAACCCGGAAGGCAGCATCACCGAGGCAAATTCGGAATTTGCATGGATGCTCGGATATGAATCAACAGATATGATAGTCAATCAGATCACGGATTTTGCCACCCAGGTATTTTTTGATCCCCACAGGGCTGAAGAATTTATGACCAGCCTTTTTGAAACCGAAAAAGTGGCAAAATTCAGGTGTCGATTGAAACGCAAAGGCACACTTTCCTATATGTGGGCCTTGTGTTTTGCAAAAATCAGTTATACGAAATCAGGCAGTATAAACGGATTTAACGGGTATGCTGTTGATATCCGGGATACTGTGAAAGCGGAACAAAATTTTAAAAAAGCCAATGAAAAACTGACGGCATTGTCTGTGATGGACGGCCTGACACAAATACCCAACCGCCGCAAATTTGATGAATGCCTGGGAAATGAATGGAACAGGCATATCCGTGAAAAAAAAGCTTTATCACTCATCCTCTGCGATCTTGATTTTTTTAAAAATTTCAATGATACATATGGCCATCAGGCAGGAGACGACTGCCTGAAAAAAGTTGCTGCCGCCATTGATAAAAGTGTCTGCCGCTCAAGTGATGTGGTCACACGGTATGGTGGAGAAGAATTTTCCGCAATTCTTCCGGGTACCGGCAGGCAGGGTGCTGAACTGATTGCGGAAAGAATCAGAACAGCCATACAGAATCTGCATATTGCACACAAAACCTCAACTGTCAGCAAATTCGTGAGTTTAAGTCTGGGTATCGGCACATGTATTCCGGAACAAGGATCATCCAGTGACATGATAATCACCATGTCAGACAAAGCCTTGTACCGTTCCAAGGCGAACGGGCGCAACCAGCACTGTGTGTATGACCCGGCCCGTGATGGCCCCGCCTCAGAATAATTTTGCAATAAAGAAACCCTGTCTGGTGCCGGCTCCTGTGTGCTGATGGTCTTATTTCTGCTATAATGCTGCATGCACTTTGGCAGCAATATCCTGCATGGAAAAAGGCTTCTGAATAAACTGCACCCCTTTGTCCAGAACACCCTGGTGGGCGATCACATTGGCTGTATAGCCGGACATGAATAAAAGCCTGATTTTGGGATGAATGGCGGTGATCTGCCTGGCCAGTTCCCGGCCGTTCATTTCCGGCATAACCACATCTGTGATCAGCAGGTGTATCCGTCCGTCATGGGCCGTGGCCAGATCCAGGGCACGGCTGGGTGAAGATTCAGCAAGGACTGTGTAACCCAGCTGCAAAAGCATTGTCTGCAGCATCTCCAGAATGGCATCTTCATCTTCCACGATCAGTATGGTCTCGCCTTTGCCAGTTGGTATGGATGCAGATGTTTTTTCCGGTACCTGATCGGTTTTTTCGCCATGACGGGGCAGATAAATATGGAAGGCCGCACCTTTTCCCGGCTCGGTATATACATTGATAAACCCGTTGTTCTGTTTGACAATGCCGTAAACCGTAGACAGTCCCAGGCCTGTGCCTTTTCCCACGCCTTTGGTAGTGTAGAAAGGTTCAAACAGATTGTCCAGGGTGACCTGATCCATGCCGCATCCATTGTCACTGACGGCCAGCAGGACAAAATCTCCCGGGACAAAGCCTGCATGATCAGCACAATAAGCCTTGTCAAAAGTTTTCATACCGGTTTCAATGGTGATCTTTCCCCTCTCTGCTATGGCATCGCTGGCATTTACACACAGGTTGGCCAGAATCTGGTCAACCTGGGACGGATCAATCTTCACAGGCCAGATGGTGTCGGCAGGCTGCCACAGCAGGTCAATGTCCTCACCGATGAGGCGGCGCAGCATCTTGAGGGTGGCTTCGATTATTTGGTTCAGATCCAGGGCTCTGGGAGAAATGGTCTGTTTTCTGGCAAATCCCAGTAGCTGTTTTGTAATATCAGCAGAATGGCTGGCAGCCTTGCGGATCTGTTTCAGATTGTTATAAAAAGGTGCCGTAATATCCACTTTGTCCAGGGCCAGATCCGTATGTCCCAGAATCACATTGAGCATATTATTGAAATCATGGGCAACACCACCGGCCAGCCTGCCGATGGATTCCATTTTCTGGGTCTGGATCAGCTGGGATTCAAGGGAGCGTTTTTCTGTGACATCCAGTAAAAATCCCCGGATATGTTTCAGATTTCCCTTTTCATCAAAAACAGCTGCTGCATTTTCAATTACATGAATCAGGGTGCCGTCTGTTCTCTTAAAAGCGGTTTCATAACCTGAGACCTGCTTGTTTTTTAAAAGAACCGCTAAAAATTTTTCCCGCTCTTCTGTGGTATTGTAAATGTCTGTCAGGGCTGTATCCAGGGCCTGGCGTTTGTCTGTAAATCCGAAAATGCGCAGATATTCCTGATTGCATGTGATCAGCTGTCCTTGTGGACTGGAGATATAGGCACCGGCAATGTTTTCTTCAAAATAGGCCCGGTATCTTTCTTCACTTTTCCTGAGATCCTGCTTTGATTTTTCATTTTTTTCAATTTCCTGCTGCAGATTTTTATTCAATTCAGACAATTCTCTGGTACGGTGAGTAACCCGGTCTTCCAGTACTGTTTTTTCGTGCACCAGCCCCCTGTACAATTGGAAAATTGCAAACCCCATCACCAGCACCACCAGAAAAATACTGTCAAAATAAATGGTATCACAATTCCATTCCGCCTGGATGGTGCCGATCACTTTATCGTTATAACGGATGGGAGAGGTGTGGGTCACGCGGGGCATCAAATGAAGGGCAGTAAAAACCCGCTGCAAAGTTGTGGGCGGTTCGCCAAAAGCCTGTTGAAAAATGTTTCCCCGGGTATCTCTGACCACAATGAATGTATAATTATGGGATCTGCTTGCAAGAAACAAGTACTGGGCAGCCCCTGTTTGGTTGTGATTCCACAGGGCATTTGCCACAATACCGGCATGGGACAAAAGTCTTGTATGGGCTTTTTTGCGGGTGTGATGGTCATGGACGAGAACAGCGGCGCAAAACAGGGCCAAAAGAAGAACAGCGGTCAATGCTGTGGCGGTTTTGTGACTCAAAATGCATTCCTTAAGATCTTATTTTTCATCCTGGGTATTCCTGTGCTCCTGGATAGCTGTATTGATCTTTTCAATGATCTGCTGATCTGTACTGCGGCTGAATAACAGATACCGTTTATTTCCCCCGGGCACATCAGTAAACCGGATACAGGCAAAATCATCCGGCAGGAGTCCGGATGTTCTGATCAGTTCCCGGGCTTCTTCTTCAGAGATGAAAAAATAATCAGCCAGGCCTGCATGGATGATTTTCAGCATACCGATATTTTCAGCAGTGGTGATCTCCTGTTTTGGATTATATGCAGCTATCATATCATCAATGAATTTTCCATAGGAGTATCCTTTTTTGCGCAGCAGAATCAGGTCGGTTTTTTTCACTGTTTCTGCCAGAGGGCGGCCCGATAACATATGGGGGTTGTCGGCCCGGGCCAGGGCGATCGTGGGCATGTCCTGGTAAATATAAGGGGAGAAAACAGCAATTTTTTCCCGGACAGGATTCTTAAACCAGCCGATGAAAGCATTGTTTTTGGCATCACGCTTTAAAATACCCAGCTGCCTGACTGTCGGTGTTTTAACCCATTTCAAGGCGATATCTGCGGCAAAAAATGCTTTTTTTACAGGATCGACACACAGGCCGTATACCCCTAAAGGTCCGGTTACATAATAGGGGGGCCGTTCATGGTAATGAATGGTGACAGCCTTTTCAGGCCCGTTTCCTTTCAGGACCGGTACGGTCAGGGGATGCTGAATCCTGCCTGAAATATATGGTTTTGCATACACCAGAACAACGGCAGCAATCAGACACAGAAGTGGTATAAGTAAAATGCCGGATTTTATTTTGGGGTCTGGTTTCTTATAGGTCATGTTTTACGCCTGTGTTTTCCTGTTCTGATGGGCACTTCATATGCACATCCCGCTGGGGGAACGGAATCACAACATTATTTTCTCTGAAAAGTCGGTCGATTTCAAACCGCCACCGGGTTTTCTGCAGTGAGAAAATCATCGACAGTAGACCAGAACCGCAGCCGGAAATCAAGGGAACTTTCACCAAAATCAATAAATTGTACCTGGGACTTTCGGGGATGGTGATACACCTCTTTCACTGTATCAGCTGCCTGGAAAAGCAGACGTTCCAACAGGATGTTGTTACATGCGATGCCCCTGCTGATTTTCCTTGCAATGGTTGATTTTACCGCTGGATGCCTTATTATATTTACATATGGCAGGTATGACATCTGCCGAAACAAGATGCACAAACGGAGGAACACATGAAAGTCGCATTTCCGGTAACAGAAGACAAGGGACTTGACAGCCTGGTCAATGACCACTTTGGTGTGGCTGAACTTTTCATGGTGGTGGACCTTGAAACCAGAAAGGTATCTGTCAAAAAAAACCAGAAAATTGCAAACCCTGATGCCGGCTGTAAAACCGGGGTTCTCAGCAAGGATGAAGCCGTTGATGCCGTTGTCACCAAATGCATTGGCGACGGGGGACAACGGGGCCTGCACAATGCTGATATCAAGGTATATGCAGCACAAAAAGACACGGTTGCTGAAAACCTGGCATTGCTGGAATCAGGAGAGCTCAAGCTTTTCCACATCTTTGATCTGTGCCAGGGCAAAAAAAACAAAAAGCAGGGCGGATGCGGCCACCACCACTGATACACAAAAACCGCACACCATTATTTCAGCACAGGGATAAAATTATCATGACCACACCATTTACCATCCATCCCATTGTTCTGGGAACCAAAGTATTTGACAAAAGCATGATGACCTTTCAATACGGCCAGGGCCAGACCTATACCATCCCCATCTTTGCCTGGCTCATCAAAGGAGCAGATGAAACCATCCTGGTGGACACAGGAGAGATGCACCCCATCCAGTCCAAAGACAGAGAAACCGCCATCAACGGCAAAATATACACCTTTGAACAGGGAATGGCCCGCCACGGCCTTGCGCCTGCAGACATCGATATCGTCATCCACACCCATTTGCACACCGATCATTGCGAAAATGACTATAAATGCGAAAACGCCCGGTTTTTTGTCCATGAAAAAGAGATGGCGGCAATCCACGACCCCCATCCCCTGGATTACCGGTACCTGGAAGACTATGTCGAAGACATTGAAGAAAACGGCCAGATCCAGACCATAAACAGCGACAGGGAAATTGTTCCCGGCATCCGGGTGATGCATACCCCTGCCCACACCAGAGGCGGCATGACCGTGATGGTTGATACCCCCAAAGGCACGGCAGCCATAACAGGATTCTGCATCATCGATGAAAACCTGAATCCCCCGCCTGAAATTCTTGGCATGGAAATGACGGTAATCCCGCCGGGTACCCATGTGGATGCCTATGCTGCCTATGATATTCTGGAAGCTGTCAAAAAAAAAGCAGACATCCTTATTCCTTTGCATGAACCACGGTTTGCAGCCATGGATATTATTTAAAAAAATCGGAATAAAAATATTTCTGCCGATATCTCATAACCAGTACAATTGAATACTTGACCAATTGTTGTAAAAAAATACACCATTTTTTCTAACCAAGGAGATAATTATGCCCAAAGATACATCCATTACAAAACAGGTGCCGGCATCAGAACGTACCACCTGCGAAGCCACCGGCCAGATGCTGAAAAAAGCCAGAAAAGACGGGGTGGTCATTGCCCTGGACCGGGCAACGGACATGAAAGCCTGCCCCATCGGGGTGGAATCAGCCTGCTGCAAAAACTGCTACATGGGTCCCTGCCGCCTCAATCCCAAAGATCCCTACAAAAAAGTGGGCATCTGCGGTGCCACTATTGACACCATCATGGCCAGAAACCTGGGTCGAAATGTGGCCTCAGGATCAGCTTCCCATAACGACCACGGCATGCATATCCTCAAATTATTCAGAGGGATTGTGGAAAAAAAAATCACAGACTTTTCCATTGACGATACCTTGAAACTGGAAAGACTTGCCGATTCCCTTGGTATCGATACCCAAGACCGGGAAGTATATGATGTGGCAAAAGATCTGTGCGATGAGCTGGAGAAGACCTTTTCCAATGTGGACGGAGAGATGCCGTTTACCCGGCTGGCGCCTGAAGCCACCCGGGAGCAGTGGCGCAAAGACGGTATTATGCCCAGGGGTGCAATGAAAGAAGTTCTGGAAATGATGAGCAGAACCCACATCGGGTGCGACCAGGACTACACCAGTCTGATGAAGCAGATCAGCCGTACGGCCCTTGCTGACGGCTGGGGCGGCTCCATGGTGGCCACGGAACTGTCCGACATCATGTTCGGCACCCCGTCTCCCATAGTTGCCGAGGTCAACATGGGCGTGCTCAAGGAAGACCATGTCAATATCATTGTCCACGGCCATGAACCTGCCATGTTCGAAGGTATGATGGCTGCTGTGAATGATCCTTTCTTCATCCAGGCGGCGAAAGACAAGGGGGCCGCCGGCATCAACCTGGTGGGCATGTGCTGTTCAGGTGCGGAAATGATGTCTCGCCACGGAGTTCCCCATGCCGGCAATTTCTCATCAACAGAAGCGGTGCTGGTCACAGGGGCTGTGGATGCCATGGTGGTGGATATCCAGTGCATCAAACAGGGGCTGGCACAGGTGGCCAAATGCTATGACACCCATTTTATCACCACCAGCGACCGTGCCCATATCGAAGGGGCCACCCATATTGAATTTGAAGAAGCAGATCCCCGTGCTTGCACAGATCAGGTCTTAACCAAGGCCATTTCCCGGTTCGGCTCCCGCAACATGCCCATCCAGATCCCCAACCAGATCCAGAAAGGTGTTCAGGGGTTTACCCATGAGTACATCGAGTACATGCTGGGCGGCACCTTCAGAGGGTCTTATTCCCCCTTGAATGACAACATCATGAACGGCCGGATCCGGGGTGTGGCCGGTGTGGTGGGCTGCACCAACCCCAAGGTCCAGCAGGATTCTATTCATGTGGAACTGGTAAAAGAACTGATCCGCAATGATGTGCTGGTTCTCCAGACCGGCTGCTCCCAGATCGCCCTGTCCAAGGCAGGGTTTCTGACACCGGAAGCCGGTGCCCTGGCAGGACCGGGCCTTGCCGAGGTCTGTGAAACCGTGGGCATGCCCCCGGTGCTGGGGCTGGGTTCCTGTGTGGACAACACCAGGATTCTCATTGCCGCATCCGCCATGGTCAAGGCCGGGGGCCTGGGCAACAGCATTGCCGATCTGCCGGTGGCCGGATGCGCTCC
>JAABUB010000076.1 GCA_011389575.1 Desulfotignum sp.
ATGCATGCTGGCTACATCAGGGATGCAACCTGGTCTCACCCTAGAAAACAATCACATTGTTTTCCGTTCCTTCTCCATTGGTCACCACATCTGCACAAGCGGGATCGCAGGTCCATACCCCGTCAACAATGAATTTGTATTCATGGCTGCCTTTGGGCAGCATTTTGATTTTTTTCCATGTCCCTGTTTCGTCTTTTTTCATGGGATCAGCACTTTGGGACCATTTGTTGAAAGTGCCTGACAAAAATACCTGTTTTGCATCCGGGGCAACCACCTTGAAGGTGATACGTTTCTTTTTTTCAGTCATGAGCGGTTTCTCCTTATATGGTTTTTGGTCTTGTTTTACGCCACTAATATTGCAGCTGTTTCTGCCGGTAGTAAAAGCGCATCTTCTTCTGCAGCCAAACCTTCTTTTGAACACAGGACCATTTTTTTGCCTTTGATTTGTGCACATGTAATGCGCCGTGATTTGTGTGCAAAATTACAGGCCACCAGTACAGATCCGCGTACCATGATCAGCCACTGGTCTGCTTCATCATAAAAAACAGATACCTGTGCCATCTGTCCGCTGGTCAGGTCCGGCAGACTGCGGCGCAGCCTGATCAGCGATCGATGCCAGTCCAGTATATGGTTGTGGGGCTGTTCAGATATTTCATCCCACTTGAGCTGCGACTGCACAAAGGTCTGTTCTGCCTGGGGGTCGGGAATTTTTTCGGTTTCCCACCCAAATGCGGCAAACTCTTTTCGCCGTCCCTGTTTCACTGCTTCTCCCAGTTCCGGGTCCTGGTGATCGGTAAAATACAAAAAAGGGGTTGATGCCCCCCACTCTTCTCCCTGGAACAACAGGGGCACAAAAGGCGATGTCAGCACCAGGGCTGCACCGATTTTGAGCAGGCCGTCGGAAAGCAGCCGGCCTGTCCGCTCTCCAAGTGCGCGGTTACCCACCTGATCATGGTTCTGCAGACACCCCACAAATTTGTTGCCGGACAATCCTGTGGCCGGCCGTCCGTGAAGGCGGCGGCGAAAAACAGAGAAGCACCCGTCATAAACCAGGCCCTGTGTCAGGGTTTTCGTCAGCTGGGCCAAGGTGCCGAAATCCTGATAATACCCCTGGTTTTCCCTGGTTAACACCGCGTGCAGGGCATGGTGAAAATCCTCGTTCCACTGGGCATCCATGCCGTATCCTCCCACTGCGGGTGAACGAATCACCCGGGGATCATTGAGATCACTTTCTGCGATGAGTACAAAATGCCTGCCCACAGCTGTTTCCAGATTTTTTACCGCATTGGCAAGTTCCTCCAGAAAATGAATGGCAGAAATATCCAGGATGGCATGGACTGCATCGATGCGCAATCCATCCATATGATAGTCCTTGAGCCACATCAAAGCATTGTCCACAAAAAATTGCCGCACTTCATGGCTGTCAGCTTCATCAAAATTGACTGCATCACCCCAGGGTGTGGCATACCGGGACGTAAAATACGGCCCGAACTGATTGAGATAATTTCCCGCAGGACCCAGATGGTTGTAAACCACATCCAGCAGCACAGCCAGCCCCTTTTTATGACAGGCATCCACCAGGCGTTTCAACCCGTCAGGTCCGCCATAGGCCTGGTGGGGTGCATACAGATCCACCCCGTCATACCCCCACCCGCGGTCACCGGAAAACTGGGCCACCGGCATCAGTTCCACATGGGTGACACCCAGTTCTTTCAGATGATCCAGACGGTGAATGGCTGCCTCACATGTCCCTTCCGGGGTGAAAGTGCCCACATGCAGCTCATAGATGACTGCTGATCCCAAAGGCGGCTGCTGCCAGCCGGCATCGGTCCAGTCAAAAAGAGAATGGTCCACCCATCTGGAAAATCCGTGTACCCCGCCGGGCTGCCACAGGGAGCGCGGATCAGGAAAAGGGCCTTTGCCGTCCACCTTGAATGCATAATCAACGCCGTGGGCCATAAAAGGTACATCCTTCTGCCACCAGCCGCCTTCATCTTCTGCCATGTCCAGTATTTTTTCACTGGTATGTAATTTTACCTCACCGGCCGTTGGTGCCCATACGCGCATATCAACCATAGCAGTTATTTTCCTTTTATCAGTAAGCCGACAGGGAAACGGTGCAGCAGGCTGCTCAACCGGACGGAACCGCCTTTGGTATCATCTCCTGTCAGAATGTTGTGCCATTTTCCTTCAGGCAGTGCAACAATGGTATCTTCCCAGTCATTGTCCAGACCCATTACAAGTCTTGGGGCCAGAGACACCACAGCGTTTCCACGAAAAAACGCCACCAGATGATCCGCTTTACCGCCTTTGGCATACAAAGGATGATATCCAGCCTCAGGCCCGAAAAATTCCGGGTGTTGGCGCCGCAGATGCAGCACCTGGCGGATGAGCCAGAGCTTGGGCAGACCCTGGTCCATTCCGGCCATAATCGCTTCAGGACCAAGTTGCGGCAATTCCTGAAGCAGGCGGCGGCGCAGGGCAAAATCCACAGGTCTGCGGTTATCCGGATCCACAAGGCTCAAATCCCACAGTTCGGCCCCCTGGTAGATGTCTGGAACCCCCGGGGCTGTGAGTTTGATAAGGGTCTGGGCAAGGCTGTTGATTCTTCCGGGCCCAACAAGGTGGCCCACAAAACTTTCAAAATCTGTGCGAAATGCCTTGTCCGCCAGGACTGCTTTTGTAAAATCAGCCAGACCGGATTCATAACCCTGGTTCTGGTTTATCCAGGATGTGTGCTGCTTGGCTTCTTTGACCGCCTTTTCCATATAGGCGTTTATCCTTTTCAGATCAATGGGCCAGGCTCCCACCAGGGTCTGGTATAAAAGGTATTCTGTGTTGGGATCAGGAACCTCGCCTGTGCGAAAACGGGCATTGTTTTCCGCCCATCTGTGCACCGCATCAGCCCATGTTTCAGGAATTTCGGAAAGCAGTGCCAGCCGGGCCCGGACATCTTCACTGCGCTTGGTGTCATGGGTGGTGGAGGACAGCATTTTCCTTGGATGTTCTTTTTGTGCCCTTATGCACGCTGCGTGAAACTGCCGGAGATGCACCCCGAACCGGTCCGGATGACCGCCCACCTCATTGAGGCAGACCAAGCGGTGGTAGCGGTAAAGGGCGGTGTCTTCAAAGCCCTTGGCCATGGCCGGTCCGGTCAATTGCTGAAACCGCATGGCCAGCTCTTCTTCCAGAGCGCCTTCAACTTCCAGAAGCAGCAATCTTCTCAGAAATGAGAAAAGTTCAGGGTCCAGGTCCGGCCGCGCCATTACCGCACCTTCAATGGCTGCATCCACATATTGTGCATCTGCCGGGGCAACTTTTTTCATGGATGCAGACACATAAGACCGGTACACCGGAAAATGCACTGCTGTTTCAAAAAGTGCCTGGCGCAATTGCTGCCGTGAATAATCCCTGTGACAAGGGTGTCTTTCACAGATCTCTTCGAACAGGCTGGTGAGCCGTTTGATCTCACTGGCCAGCAGCTGGGTGAGTACCAGGTGTTTGCATTCATGGACAATTGCTTCAAAATTTTTTTGCATCCCTGTAAAATCAGCATACAGCCGGGTCAACATATCCTCGGATGCAGGATTGATCAACAGCCCCCCTGCAAGGTTCATAAAATCATATCCTGTGGTGCCGGCAACAGGCCAGTCTGATGGAAGATTTTCATCGGCACCAAGAATTTTTTCCACCACGATCCAGGCACCGGGACAGGCTTTTTGCAGCCGGTGAAAATATTGGGCCGGGTCCCACAGACCGTCAGGATGGTCAATGCGCAGGCCCTGTACCCAGCCTTTTTGTACCCAGGCCATGGGCAGCTCATGCACAGCCTGAAACACTTTTTTGTCCTCAATCCTTATGCCTGCCAGGTCACTGATATCGAAAAATCTGCGGTACCCAAGGTCTGTGTTGGCCATCCGCCAGAAAGCAAGCCGGTAATGCTGCCGGCTGATCAGCAGATCCAGGGCATCCGGATCATGGTTGACCTGTGCAATTTTTTCGGCAATAACCGCATCATCCGATTCTGCGGATATGCCTGCTTTGGATAAAAAGGCAGCAATGCCGGCCAGGGTCACAGGAAAGAGATGTTCGTGATAGTGAAGGGTAAACTTTTTGTCCTTATATGACAACAAAAGCTGTCCGTCCTCAAGTATGCGGCCGTAGTGGTCTCCTAAAACCGGTAAAAGAATCTTGCCGGGCCAGCGGTGTGCACCACTGTTCCAGTCCACATCGAAAAAGGCGGCAAAGGGGCTGGACGGTCCCTTTGCCAGCAGATCCCACCACCAGGGATTCTGTCGGCCCGCAATGGCCATATGGTTGGGCACCAGATCGATCATGTGACCAAGCCCGGCAGCTTTAAAGGCCTCACACATCCGGGCATGGGCCGCAGCGCCCCCGAGTTCCTCATTCACCTTTGCAGGATTTACCATATCATAGCCGTGGGTACTGCCGGTGGCCGCCTGCAGGTAGGGGGAAGTGTACACATGGCTGATGCCCAGATCATACAGATAGGGCACCATTTCCCTGGCCTGGTCAAAGCCGAAATTGGCATGCATCTGCAATCGGTATGTTGCAACCGGTTCAGGCTTCATGACGCAGCACCACCAGGGAACGGTCCATAACCGTGATGGTGTCCCCTGCCTTGAGTATTTTTTGTTTTTCCAGCCACCCGCTTTGGGTATCCAGTTCCTTTATCCAGGTGTCCCCGTAATCAGGACCGGGAAGCGCAAACTGCAATGGTTCATGGTGGGCATTGAACATCAGGTAAAAATTGTCATCAATTACCGGTTCACCGCGGGGATTGGGATTGGGAATGGTGGCACCGTTCAAAAAAACCCCCAGAGATTCTGTAACCCCCTGTCCCCAGTCTTCCTCAGCCATCTGTTCTCCCTCCATGGTGAACCATCTGATGTCATCGACTTCGCTGCCGTGAATCGGACGTCCATGGAACCATCCCCTGCGCCGGAAAACAGGATGGTCTTTGCGGTACTGGATAAGTTTCTGGCAGAATCCCAGAAGTTCTTCGTTCATATTTTCCCAGTTGTACCAGGAAAGTTCATTGTCCTGGCAGTAGGCATTGTTGTTCCCCTGCTGGGTCCGGCCTATCTCATCACCGCCCAAAAGCATGGGAACACCCTGGGAAAGAAACAGAGTTGCAAGAAAATTTCGTTTTTGACGGTGCCGCAGAAGGCGTATCTTCGGCTTATTTGTTGCGCCTTCCACGCCGCAGTTCCACGAACGGTTGTGATCTTCTCCGTCACGGTTTTCCTCTTTGTTGGCCATGTTATGCTTTTCATTGTAGGAAACCAGATCCTGTAAGGTAAACCCGTCATGGGCCGTGATAAAATTGATGCTGGCATACGGCAGGCGGGAGGTGTTTTCATACAGATCGGAACTGCCGGTAAAGCGGGCGGCAAACTCGCCAATGGTCTGGTCCTCTCCCCGCCAGAAATCACGGACACAGTCCCGGTATTTGCCGTTCCACTCGGTCCACACCGGCGGAAAATTACCCACTTGATAACCGCCCTCCCCCACATCCCAGGGTTCGGCAATCAGCTTGACCTGGCTGATAACAGGATCCTGCTGGATGATATCAAAAAAGGCGGATAACCGGTCCACATCATGCAGTTCCCGGGCCAAAGCAGAGGCCAGATCAAACCGGAACCCGTCCACGTGCATTTCCAGAACCCAGTACCGCAAAGAATCCATGACAAGCTGCAGAACATGGGGATTGCGCATATTCAGGGTGTTACCGGTGCCCGTATAATCCATGTAGTACTGCGGGTCATCGGTAAGCCGGTAATAATAGGTGTTGTCGATTCCCTTGAAACTGAGCATGGGACCCAGATGATTTCCCTCTGCCGTATGGTTGTAAACCACATCCAGAATAACTTCCAGACCGGCCTGGTGAAAGGTTTTCACCATCTGTTTGAATTCAGCCACCACACCGCCGGGGCGGTTGTCTGCCGCATATTCGCTGTGCGGGGCAAAATACCCGATGGAATTGTAGCCCCAGTAATTTCTCAAGTCCTGATCAACCAGGTGCTTGTCATGGAGCAAAAAATGCACCGGCATCAGTTCCACTGCTGTGACACCCAGGGTTCTGAGATATTCAACGACCGCAGGGTGTGCAAGTCCTGCATAGGTGCCGCGCATTTCAGGGGGAACATCCGGATGCCGGGCGGTGAACCCTTTCACATGGGTTTCATATATAATGGTTTCATGCCAGGGAATCTGCAGGCGGCGGTCCCCGCTCCAGTCAAAATGGGGCTGGTGCACCACGCATTTGGGCATAAAAGGCGCACTGTCACTGTCACTGGCGACAGCAGGACCTTCATCAAAAAGATAAGGAAACACTGCCTCATCCCATTGTATCTCTCCATCCATGGCTTTGGCATAAGGGTCCAGCAGCAGCTTGGCCGGATTGCAGCAAAGGCCCTGAGAAGGATCCCAGGGGCCATAAACACGGTACCCATACCGCTGGCCCGGCTCTACAAACGGCAGGTAGGCATGCCAGCAATACCCTGTCACCTCGGAAAGCTTGATACGTGTTTCATTGTCCTTTTCGTCAAAGAGGCAGAGTTCCACACGCTCCGCAACCTCTGAAAACAAGGAAAAATTGGTGCCGGAGCCATCGAAAACTGCACCTAAGGGAAATGGTTGTCCAGGCCATGTTTTCATATTGGTATCCTTTGCATCAGTTTGGGTCTTCATATTGGATCTTCATACCCCCGTGTTTGTCCATAATTCCGCTCCTTCGGTTAGATCCAGAGTCCATCTATAGGGTTGTCCCAACCATCATCTTTACACATAGCTCCGCTCCTTCGGTTACATCCAAAGTCCATGTTTTTTAATCAATTTTTTTTGTTCCTGAATCTTACATCGTTTTCAAACATCAGTAATTGTCCCTTTTGCAGGCCTGATCTGCAATCAGGAAAAACATGTAATTAAACCGGCGCTTTCATGCAAAACCTGTGGAAAACCGCTGTCCAGCAAAACAATACCAACCGGTTCCGGCCAGGTCCGGGGTGCAGATATATTCACCTGCAAATGGGTGCATTCCCCCATTTATTTAAATAGGGCGCCCCGATATGATCGGGATATCAGGCAGGCTGAAACTCCGGACAAAGCACCGGATAAAGTACCAGACAAAGGATAATCGCGTATGAATACCGGCAGAAAAACCCAGGAACCCCAGGAACGTGATGCCCTGATTGCAGCAATGGCATCCCCGGATTTTTATCCCCATTCCCCTTCCGATGTCATCCACAAGCAGACCCATATCTCAGATGTTTTTCTGGCCGGCAGTTATGTCTATAAAGTAAAAAAACCGGTGGATATGGGATTTCTTGATTTCACAACCCTGGAAAAGCGTTACAGGTTCTGTAATGAAGAAGTCCGGTTGAACCGGCGGCTGACAAAAGACATTTATCTCGGGGTTGAAAAAATCAGCCGGGACAACGACGGATACGCCTTGAACACATCCGGAAAAACCGTTGATTATGCCGTTAAAATGCGGCGGCTGCCGGATGAAAACACCCTGAAACACATGCTTGAATCAAACCTGGTTACAGAAAAACTTATTGACAGCCTGATCCATACCCTGGTTGATTTTTATAAAAATTGTGCCTTAAAAAAAAAGGATATGTATCAGTTTGGTTCCCTTGAAAACATTCAGGACAAGTGCCTGGATAATTTTACACACCTGCCTGAATTTTCCGACACCGGATCCAATAAAAGAAAAATCCAGGTGATAAAAGCTGCCACCCGGATGTTTCCGGACCGCCATAAAGACATATTTGACCGCAGGATTGAAAACAACCATATCTGCGATACCCACGGAGATTTGAAAGCGGAGCATGTATATGATTATCAGGGTATACAGATACTGGACTGCATTGAATTCAACCAGGAGTTCCGTTACCAGGACACAGCCTCAGATCTGGCCTTTCTGGCAATGGACATGGAGTTTCTCGGTCACCGGCCGGCAGCCCTTTTTCTGCTCAGCCAATATGTAAAAATCACCAATGATCCGGATTTGATGCAGGTGATCGATTTTTACAAATGCTTTCGGGCCATGGTGCAGGTGAAGGTATATAATCTGCAGATTGGGCAAATGCCTTCAAAAGCGGATACCAAAAAAGCCGAACACACCCATAAAATGGAACAATATGTGGATCTGGGATATCAATATGCCCTGAAAATGGCCTGTCCCGTCATCTGGGTGGTCTGCGGAATGATTGCCACTGGAAAAAGCACAGTGGCAAAGAAACTGGCAGCACTGTTTTCGATCCCCTGTATCCGTAGTGATGAAATCCGCAAGTCCCTGTTTGATGACGCTTCTGAAAAATCTTCCGAGCAAGGCTTTGAACAAGGAATGTATGCGCCGGAGGCCACATCCCTGGTGTATGGCAGGATGCTGCTCACCGCCCAGGCAGCCCTTGAAAAAGGCAGCTCCGTGATATTGGATGCCACCTGCCGCAAACACAAACAAAGGCAGGATATGCTGCAGCTGGCAAAAGACACTTCTGCCAATATCATTTTTGTTGAATGCCGGTGTCCGGAACAGGAAATAAAAAACCGGCTGAAAACCCGGGACCATCAGTCATCATTATCTGATGCACGGCTCGGGCATTTTGATTACATAAAAAAAAGCATGGATCCTTTTGACGATATCCCGGAAGAGATGCACATGCCGGTGAAAACAGATCAGCCGCCCGACAAAATCATGGAAATCATCCTCACAGGAGAGCATGAACTGCTGGCCCGGCAGACTGACAGAAAAAGCAGGTGATGCCAATGAACCTGCGTGCCCCTGATACACCCTCAAGACACCACCTTCTGCGTTGTCTTTGATCGTTCCTCTTTGCGGTGTATGGCTTACTTATACACCGCAGACGTCACTCCTCGGCGCCTTGAATCCGGCCCCTTGCTTGCTTGGGGGCCAGCGAGGAACAAAAAAATAAAAGTGCAACCCATTGTGAAGTAAAAACAGGCGATGGATTCGGGGAGCTGCTACTGGGCGGTATAGCCGCCGTCAATCACCAGTTCACTGCCGGTAACAAATACTGCTTCATCCGATGCCAGATAAAGGGCACCATAGGCTATATCCTCAGGCTTTCCAACATGGCCCACCGGATGCTTGCTGTCCAGATTTTCCCTGAAGGCATCCACCCCTTCTTCCGAGGCTTTTGCCAGGTCTTCCACAAGAGGAGTCCAGATATAACCGGGATGAACTGAATTCACGCGAATGCCTTGTTTTGCATACAGCAGTGCATCTGTTTTGCTCATCAATCTTACCGCCCCTTTTGAGGCATGATAGGCCGGCAGATCCGGTGCTCCGACAAGCCCATAAATGGAAGAAAGATTTATAATGCTGCCGCTTTTGTTTTTTATCATATGGGGAAGGGCATATTTGGTACACAAAAACACCCCTTTGACATTCACCCGCATCAGGTTATCCCATTCCTCGGCATCAATTTCATGGGTTGGTTTGTCAGGACCGGTGATACCGGCATTATTAACCAGAACAGCGATGCTGTCAGCCGGGGTGATAACCTCGGCCACATTTTTTTCATCACCAGTGTCCAGGTGCTGGTATTCTGCTTTACCGTTGTTCTGGCGTATTTCTTCCACCAGGTCTTTTCCTTCATCATCTATAATATCGGTGACAATCACATATGCGCCTTGTTCGGCAAAAAGCTTGCAGATGGCACGCCCGATTCCCCTGGCGCCGCCTGTGACCAGTGCTGTTTTGTTTTTCAAACGATCCGTCATTTTTTTCTCCCTTGGGTTCATAGTTTAAAGTTTTAAGTTTTACGTGTTAAGCGAATACCCGACTGCTTATACTTTCATCTTTTGTTGTGCACGTCAGGACATGGCCGTTATTTTGCATTTTTCCTATTACGGTACCAGCCCCTGAAAAAGAATCATATCGTGAAAAACCCCCATTTTTTTGTATTCCAGTATGCAGGTAACAAAAGATTTTTCTTTTCTGCGGGATCTGTCTGTACACATCAAAAGGAAAATGCGGTGAGAAAATAAGGGATATGGGGGTTTTTCTGTATTGATACATGGATAAAAAAAAACGTAGGATAAGTTTTACCCTGTGAGAAAAAATATAAATAACACCCATGGCCCGAGAGACCACAAATAATGATGAAAGTGTATGAACTTAACACTTAAATCTTAACACTTAAAACTTTCATATAAAAAAACAAACAGGTATCAGCCGAAAGGAAAAAACATGAATCAAGCTGGTTATGAAATTTTAAAAGAAAACTGCGATGGGTTGATCTTCGACCTTGACGGCGTGATCACCAAGACCGCAGCGGTGCATGCCAGGGCCTGGAAAACGCTTTTTGACAGATATCTGAAAAACCGGGCCGCCCGGGAAAATGAAGAATTCATCCCTTTTGACATGGCCGGGGAGTACCGCAGTTTTGTGGATGGAAAACCCCGGTATGACGGGGTGAAATCTTTTCTCAATTCCCGGGGAATCGACCTGCCCTGGGGAGATCCATCCGATGGTCCGGCCAAAGATACCATATATGGTCTGGGCAATCAGAAAAATGAGATTTTCAATGAATATCTGCACAAACAAGGGGCCGCTGTTTTCGAAGATACCTTGAGCCTGGTGTATGAGGCAAAAAAACAAGGCTGGCAGACAGCTGTGATCTCAGCCAGTAAAAACTGTGTGCCGGTGCTGGAGTCTGTCGGTATTGCAGACTGGTTTGATACGGTAGTGGATGGTGTCGTTTCCCAGGAACTCGGGCTGAAAGGAAAGCCTGAGCCGGACATATTTTTGGAAGCTGCCCGCCGTATCAAGGTCACCCCTGAGCGGGCCGCTGTTTTTGAAGATGCCATCGCCGGGGTGAGTGCTGGAAAAAAAGGCGGTTTTAAGCCGGTGATCGGTGTGGACAGAACCGGCAGCGAAGAATCGCTTAAAAATGCGGGGGCAGATATTGTGTTTTCGGATCTGTGTGACATCCGCATCAATGGCAGACTGCCGGTGAGAAAAAAACACGTGACATCCCTGCCCCCGGCCCTGGACCATATCCAGGATATTTTAGAATCAGCCGGTGACAGAACCCCCGCCCTTTTTCTGGATTATGACGGCACCCTGACCCCTATTGTCAATGATCCGGAAAAGGCATTTCTTGATCCGGACATGAGACAAACCTTAAAAAAAGTGGCTGAAAAATGGGTGATTGCCGTCATCAGCGGCAGGGACCTGAAAGCCATCCAGGATTTTGTAAAACTGGACAATCTCTATTATGCCGGCAGCCACGGCTTTGATATTGCCGGGCCTGCAAACCTGACCCTTGAAATGCAGAAAGGAGAGGATTTTCTGCCTGTTCTGGACAAGGCCGAAACCCGGCTGGAAGAAAAACTGGCCGACATTTCAGGCGCTGCCATTGAACGCAAAAAATTTTCCATTGCCATCCATTATCGCAATGTTGCACCTGCACAGGCAAGCGCGGTCAAAGAGGTGGTTCGCAGGGTGCAGGCAGAAAATACGCAGCTGCGCATCACGGAAGGCAAAAAAGTGTTTGAACTCCAGCCCGATATTGACTGGCATAAAGGCAAAGCCCTGGCATGGCTGATGGAAAAACTCAAACTGACCCTGGATACGTATTATCCCATGTATATCGGTGATGATATAACCGATGAAGACGCATTTGAAGCCCTGACCAAAATCGGTACCAGTATTGTGGTTAAAGGCAGTTTTCACCCCACCTCAGCAGATTTTGTACTTGAAAACACCGGGGAAACCGCTGCATTTTTAGAATCATTTTTTGATGAAAAGGAAAAATAATATGACTGTCTGGAATTTAACCTATGACAACTATAAACCGCAGGAACAGGGACTTCGTGAAGCCCTGTGCACACTGGGTAACGGCTATTTTGCCACCCGGGGGGCAAGCGCCCAGGTGTCTGCCGATGATACCCATTATCCCGGCACCTATCTGGCCGGGGGATACAACCGGCTCACAACCGAGATCGCCGGCAAAAATATTGAAAACGAAGACCTTGTCAATATGCCCAACTGGCTGTGTCTCAAGTTTCGTTTCACCGGCGGACAATGGTTTTCCCCGGAAACCGCAACCATTGTTTCCTACTGTCAGGAGCTTGATCTGCAGCAGGGAATGCTCAACTATATTATTGTTTTTGAAGATGAACAAAAACGCCGCATCAGGATGGAAGAGCACCGCATTGTCCACATGGGAGACCGGCACACCGCAGGCATGCAGGTAGCATTGACCAGTGAAAATACAGACGGGACCCTTGAGGTGGAATCCGCCATTGACGGCACTGTCCAGAACCAGGGTGTGAAGCGCTACCGTGATCTGAACAGCCAGCACCTGGAAGTGCTGGAAAGTGAATCAACGCACGACAGGCCGGTTTTTTTGAAAGTGCAGACTGTCCAGTCTGAACTGCGGGTGGCCATGTCTGCAAGAAACAAGATAACAAAACAGGGCAAGGTCCTGGATCTTTCACCCCACCTGATAAATGACAATGGATATGTGGGCAAACGCTATACCGTTGATATCAGTAAGGGAGAAACCATACAGGTGGAAAAAATTGTTCTGGTGCATACTTCCCGTGATATTGCCATCTCCGAGTGCGGTCTTGCCTCAAAGGCTAGGATCCGGCGGGCATCGGGATTTGACAGCCAGCTGGAGAGCCATAAACTGGCCTGGCAGCAATTGTGGCGGCGGTCTGACATGAAAATGACCGACCGCAGAAAAAAACGGCCTGACTATCATCCGGAGATGGTTGTCCGGCTGTACACCTTTCATCTGCTTCAGACCGCATCCAGACAGAGCATCAACCTGGATATAGGGGTACCTGCCAGAGGCTGGCACGGAGAAGCGTACCGGGGGCATATTTTCTGGGATGAACTCTATATTTACCCTTTTATCACCCTGCAGTATCCGGAAATCACCCGTTCTCTGCTTTTGTACCGGTACCACCGCCTGGATACGGCCCGGGCCGCTGCAAAAAAAGCCGGATACGAGGGTGCCATGTTCCCCTGGCAGAGCAGCAGCAGCGGCAGAGAAGAAACCCAGACAGTGCATCTGAATCCCGAATCAGGACGGTGGCTTCCGGACAATTCCCAACTCCAGAAACATGTGAATGCAGCCATTGCATTCAATATCTGGAAATATTTTGAATCCACCGGCGACATCCAGTTCATGAATGAATACGGAACAGAGGTTTTGCTGGAAATCGCCAAATTCTGGGCAAGCATTGCCACGTATAACAAAGATATCGACCGCTACGAAATCCTCAAGGTAATGGGGCCTGATGAATACCATGATGCCTATCCGGATGCAGATGAGCCCGGCCTGGACAACAATGCCTATACCAATGTGATGGCAACATGGGTATTGGGCCAGGCATTGAATGCCCTGGATATTCTGCCTGTGGACTGGATGAAAGAGCTTTGTGAAAGACTGGGGATCACCAAAGAAGACAAAGACCTGTGGTGGGATATCAGCCGGAAAATGCGGATCGTTTTTCATGATGGCAACATCATCAGCCAGTTTGAACATTATGACCAGCTCAAAGAGCTTGACTGGGATAAATACAGGGAGAAATATGTCAATATCCAGCGCATGGACCGGATACTTGAAGCAGAAGGAGACAGCCCCAACCGGTATAAAATCACCAAACAGGCAGATGTTCTCATGCTGTTTTATCTTTTTTCCGCACCCGAGCTTAGAACCCTGTTCAAACAATTGGGTTATCCCTTTGAATACGAAACAATTCCCAAAAACATAGAGTATTATGTCCACCGCACCTCCTATGGTTCCTCTTTGAGCTGGGTGGTGCATTCATGGGTTCTGGCCCGTTCCGACAGAAAGCGGTCCTGGAATTTCTTTTTAAAAGCCCTGCAAAGCGATATAGAAGATATTCAGGGAGGCACCACCCAGGAAGGGATTCACCTGGGTGCCATGGCAGGCAGTATAAACATTCTCCAGGAAGCCTACATGGGCATAAAAACCCGGGATAATATGCTGTGGGTCAATCCGGAACTGCCTGAAGTGCTTGAAAAACTGGAAATGCAGGTGCGGCACCGGAACAGCACCCTGGCATTTGAAACCACCCAGGATAGCTGCAAAGTCACCTTGTTGTGCAGCCCCTCAAATATATTTACCTTTGGATTCAAAGATACTTTGTATGAACTGACAGTCGGGGCTACCAGAAAATTTCATATCTGATTCTGCTCACGTGGGGCGTGACCGGGGCCGGAGCGGCCCTGGTATTATTTACAATACCCATCAACCAGAAATTCATGGGCGTCACCCTGGAGGGTTGCCGCCGGGGTCATGATTGCCGCCATCTTCTGGTCCCTGCTTTTGCCTGGTATTTTCACATGCCCGGTACTAGTGGAGCATCTGCTCTATGATGACCGGGCTTGTCCAACAAACGCTTCAGATTGTGGCTGGGCATTTTTGATGTCCCATATTATTGTGTCAGAACTGAAATCTTGTTCATTGGGCCACATAATCCCATGGTGGGCAGGACGAACAAGACTAAAATAGGATTTATTCTTTAGCTCTTTGAATGCACTGCCTTTTAAGTAAGGTTTAACATCAAAAATACCGGAAATTCCGCTGCTTGTCAGAATGTCAATCTGGTAATCCCTTAAGGGAATGGCTTTAATGATTTTGTCCATATTTTTATCCTTTTACCTTAAAGGTGCTATTTTAAAAATAGGTTCGCCCGCAACTGCCAGTTTCCAATTAGCCAGCAAATCTTCTTTATGGATTTCTATCCAGGCTTGGACAAGCTTCATCTTGTTGGATGGCAAACTGCCATTTAAAACAGTCCCATCCTTAATAGCTATAGAAGCCGTGTACTCACCGTACTCTGCATGAATATGAGGCATTTTGTGTTTCTTGTCGTCATAAAAATACATCAAGATGAGGATACCGTAAAACATTGATATTGTGGGCATAATTCCCTCTTTATATGGTCTGTCTTGTTTTCATTATACATCACCTCTTAAAGATATCAAGACCAGCATCTGGAATAACATCTGGAATAACATCAAGCAGAAAGCGCAACTTTCAAGCCAAAAAGCCAGCGCTACGTTACCAGTCCGGCCGGGACCACAGGCACTGCCTGCCGTCCCGGCCGGAAAATCGCAGTTATGATCTGGTTTCAGGATCTCTGATTTTTATTTCCCTGCTTTCTACTGCCTGTAGGAAATTGTCAAGTCGTTATCCACAGCCACTGCACCGCCTTCAAGGGCATTTTGAGTTGCAGCGTCATATTCAGACCAGGAATCCACCTCACCGGTGAGGGTGGCCTTGCCGTCATCCACGCTGATGGTGATATCACCACCGTCCACAAAAGGACTCCAGAAGAATTCACTTTCAATATTTTCTTTGATTTCCTGATCATCTTTTGTTGCTGTCACCCTTGGCTGATAGGCATACCAGTCGTAATCATAGATATAAGAATCGTCCACATAGGGTTTATACACATAAGGATCATAGGTTTTGGTGACAACAAGGTTGTTGTCCACCACATAAATACCCCTTACATCAGAGGCCAGATTTTCAGCACGTGTTTTTTCAAAATAGCTGTCCACGGTCCCGTAAATATCGGCAACTCCGGCCACAACTTCCACAGTAAGGGCATATGCTTCAATATAGACATCCCTGCCGAACTTATCCATGATTTTTTGTTCAAGTTCATTGCTGGTCAGTTCTTCAGCCGCCCGGGAAACTTTCAATTGATTTTCCACCCGGATTACACCCACGGTATTCCTGGCATCCTGTGCTGCAAGCCGTTTGGCATTCAGATAGTCCACAGTGCCCCGCAGTTTTACCACGCCATTGTTCACATTGACATCGATATCAGTGGACAGCACTCTTGGATCATATAAAAGTGCGTCTTCAACAGCAGCCTTGATCTTGTCATCATCTTTGAGTATATATTTTTCCTGGCGCAGATCCCTGTCCCGGGCCCAGCGCTCCACCATCAGCCCGCTGGCATCCACCTCTTTTATTCCGATCATCCATGCATGGTTTATGGCCCTGTCTTTTTCCGCTGCACTGCCTACGGTGCCTTTCAGGGTCACTTTCTTATTGTCCACTGAAACCTGGACCAGTTCCTGGTCCACCAGGGTATCCCAGCGCATGGCTTTTTTTATGTCAGCCTGAAATTCCTTGTCCGACCGTGAGGTTTTATGATCGAAAGTAATAAGATTGTCCACCTCTTTCACACCGCTGACGCTTTTGACCACACGTTCAGCCTGTGCTTTTTCCATATAGGAGTTGACCTGCCCTTCAAGGGTTACCACCCCGTTATCGACACGTGTGTCAATTTCGTATAATTGAGTGACAGGATCGGTCAACAATGCCCCGATGACATCCGCCTGAACAGCAGAATCACTTTTTATCGTTACCGGCTCGACCCCAATCCGGTTGACCACCGAGCGGACCCCTTTTACCGTTTTTGCAATACTGGTCGCTCTTTCTTTTGCCAGCAGGTTTCCCACACTTCCGGACAAGGTAACCACATTGTCCATACTGCTGACATCAATAAGATGAGCAGGGACTGCCTGATCATCAGACAATTCTTTTTCCACCGCACTCTCGATGTTTTCGTCCACAAGATCTATTGCAGCTGTGGATATGCCGCAGGCCAAAAGAAAAAAAAACAGTGTCAGGGCCAAAACCCATACCTTTTTTTTCAGAATTGTAACTGCCTTTGTTTGTGCCATTGAAATCTCCTTTCATTTTTTAATTTTACGGGTTGACATACATAAAGATCGTATGTGCATCTGTCAGTCCTGGTAACTTGCTTTTGCCATCTTGGCAACCTGCTGACGTCAGCCGGAATCGTACCCGCCATTAGCAGGAACCGGAAAATTCCTGCCTTTGGGTGGATCTTTGGCAGGAACCATCTTCCGTTTGATTATATCAAGGATATTTTTTGGCGGTAATTTGTACAATACAGGAAAAAATGTAATTTGCATTGGCCGTTTATGTATCTGATATTTCCGCATTTTTCAGTGACAGATCATGGAAAAACAAAAAAGTGCGAACCGCCCCATATGAAGGCATCGTTGTTCCCATGCACGCCATGACAGATCAGCATACTTGCCGATAGTTATTCCGGGTGAACCACTAATAGTGCTTTCCGGTGAAAGAAATACAGGAAAACCCGGATAGCCTTTTTCCCCTGATTCAATAAAATAGTACTCTAAACCAATAAAAGCAGTGAGATAAAAGGC
>JAABUB010000007.1 GCA_011389575.1 Desulfotignum sp.
TTTCCCGGCGCAATCCTGATGACCACCAATTGCCTGCAGCGTCCCCAGAAATCCTATGAAAAAAATCTGTTTACCTCCGGCCTGGTAGGATGGCCGGAGATACCGCATATCCCTGACACCGATTTTGGGCCGGTGATCGATCAGGCACTGGCTCTTCCCGGGTTTGAAGAGGATGTCGACAAGGGAGCAGTCATGGTGGGGTTTGCCCGAAATGCGATTCTTGATAAGGCCGATGATATACTTGCGGCTGTCAAGGCAGGAAAGATCCGCCATTTTTTCCTGGTTGCCGGTTGTGATGGTGCCAAACCAGGACGCAATTATTATACCGAATTTGTGGAGAAATTACCGGAAGACTGCATTGTTATGACCCTTGCCTGCGGGAAATACCGTTTCTTTGACAAAGATCTTGGTGATATTGACGGCATACCGCGTCTTTTGGATGTGGGGCAGTGTAATGATGCCTATTCCGCTATTCAGATTGCACTGGCGCTTTCCAAGGCACTGGATACCAATGTCAATGACCTTCCCTTGTCCATGATTTTATCCTGGTATGAGCAGAAAGCGGTGTGTATTCTCTTGGCTCTGCTGTATCTGGGTATTCAGGACATGCGCCTGGGACCCAGCCTTCCGGCGTTTTTTACACCCAACATACTCAATGTTTTGGTGGAAAAATTTAATATCATGCCCATAAAAACACCAGACGAAGACATCAGAGATATCCTGGGATAAAAAAGAGATAAATAAATTATGGGTACTGTCAGAAAAGTATTTTTATGGCAGACATTATAACATTATAACCCGCTGAAAGGAGACTCAGTTATGGCTGCACTTAAAAAGTTTATCGTTTTGATAAGTTTTCTGGCTTTTTTAGGAATCGGCACTATAGGCTGTGAACAGGAAGGCCCTGCAGAAAAAACAGGCGAAAAAATAGATGAAGCCGCTGAACAGGTTGGTGAGAAGGCTGAAGAATTAAAAGAAGAAACCGGTGAAGAACTCGAAGAAGCCGGAGAAGAGATGCAATAGCGCAATTTAATTTTTTTTTTAAAATTATGTGAAAGTAATCATTAATTAGGGGAGGTAACCGATATGCTTGGATGGGCAATAACTTTTTTCGTCATTGCAATTATCGCAGCTCTTTTGGGCTTTACCGGCATCGCAGGTGCTGCGGCCGGCATTGCCCAGATTTTATTTATAATATTTTTAATCCTTTTTATAATTTTTCTGATTATGGGAAGGCGCCGGCCACGGGTTTAAAGTGCATCCCATTGCCAGTTGCGGTTATGTCATTATTGCCGATTCTTTTCTCACCGCAGATAATCCCGATGCCAGGTCCTGGGTCATGCAGGGACTGATGACCGGCATCGGGTTTAGCTGACTATGTCAGCCTTTGAAGAAAGTTGAAATCACCTGTTTGAAACTATCAATATCCTTTTGCGATAATCTCCCCAGCTTCCTGACAATGATCGATTTGTCAATTGTGGCAAATTTCATTCGTATCAAAGAGGGTTTCGGTAAATTCGTTTTTTCCCATTCTCGGATATGATAATCCCCTGGCTTTGATTTCACGGTTATATTGCTGGTAATGAATGTAATAATCACATCGCTGCCGGAATTGTACTCATCCTGGAAAATGATCAGGGCGGGACGTTTTTTGAATGCTGATAAATCAGTGAATGGGAACGGGACAAGAACAATGTCCCATTTTTTACAGATTATTGTAGATTTCATCTTCCTTGTTATCCCATTCAGAAAAAGAAAATTCAGACATTTTCATCAGCTCTTTCAAATTTTCTCGTTCAGATAAATTGATCAACACCTCTTTTTTTTCATCGATGTAGGTTTCAATCAGCTCTGCAACGATCCCCCCCATTGATTTGCCTTCAATGGATGCAATGATTTTCAGGGCCTGTTTTTTCTGGTCATCTATTCGGACACTCATAACGCTCATAAGACATTCCTTTTTGTAGTCTTTACTACAAGAATATAAAATCTTCTTTTCCTGATGTCAACCATGAAACAGCTATCGCTGGTAGCTGGAACAGAATTTTGTTTGACAGATCCGCTTTTTTTGTTTTATTCCTGCATAGTCCCGGAGGTGACAGGGTATGGCTGTGCAGAATCGTGTAAATAACAAAAATATATACTTGACCACCGGTCTGTTCCTTCTGCTGGTATGTGCCATCCGGGGCGGCAATGCGGTCAGCGGGCTGATTGCATTCACCTTTCTATCGCCGCTGTTCAGTGTTGTGTTCGGTGCGGTGATTTTGTCAGAAACCCAGAATATCCAGAGGAGCGGCAATGAAAATACCTGAAACAGGGCGTGTACGCGAAGAGATTTTTGAAGCGCTGGGCCGGTACAAGAAAAATGATATGGACTGGCAGTCGGGCAGGGCGTTCGGCTATATTTTTGATCCGGGCAAAGAGATCCTGTCTTTTGCCAAGGAGGTCTACAACCTGTTTTTGAGTGAAAATGCCCTGGATTTTACGGTGTATCCCAGCTTGCTGCAGATTGAGAACGAGCTGGTTTCGATGATGAGAAAGCACCTGCAGGGCGACCAGGAGGTGGTGGGTAATTTTACCAGCGGAGGCACGGAGAGTATTCTGCTGGCGGTGAAAGCGGCCCGGGATTACTTTCGGATGAAACGCCCGGATATCACGACACCTGAAATGGTTGTTCCCACTACGGCACATGCGGCGTTTCACAAGGCGGCCCACTATTTCGGCATCAAAACCGTGACCGTTTCTGTGGACTCCAAAACCTTTACGGCCGATCCCGACCGCATGGCAGCGCACATCACCGACAACACGATTTTTATGGCAGGATCGGCACCGTCTTATACCCAGGGCGTGATCGATCCCATTGCCGCGCTTGCCCGGACCGCACAGAAACACGGGATCTGGTTCCACACGGACGCCTGTATGGGCGGATTTCTGCTCCCTTATTTTAAAAGACTGGGCCGGGAAATTCCCGCATTTGACTTTTCCCTGGAAGGGGTCTCCTCCATATCGATGGATCTTCACAAATACGCCTATGCCCCCAAAGGTGCATCCATGATCCTGTACCGCAATCCTGAGCTGCGGGCCTGCCAGATGTTTGCCTTCACCCGGTGGCTCGGTTACACCATGATCAACCCCACGGTTCAGAGCACCAAGAGCGGGGGACCCATGGCAGCGGCCTGGGCGGTTCTCAACTATGTGGGGGACAGGCAGTACCTTGTGTTCGCAGAAAAACAGCTTTTTGCCGTGGAAGCGATAAAAAAGGGAATTGCATCTATCCCGGAGCTGTATCTCCTGGCTGAGCCGGAGATGACCCTGCTCTCCTTCGGTTCTGAAAGCGTCAATATTTTCCATATCATCGATGAAATGAATCTCAAAGGGTGGTATATCCAGCCTTCTCTTTCATTTGACGGTGTGCCGGCCAATATCCATCTGTCGGTCACGCTTTCCAACGTGGCCCACACGGACCGGTTTGTTGCGGACCTGAAGCAGAGTGTGGCAGATGCGAAAAAACTGCCCTCAGGAGAGCTGCTGCCCATTGTCAGGCAAATCATGGAAAAAGAGGGAGAGGCAATCCTGGACGATCCTTTGCCCCTGTTTGCGCTGGTCGGCATACAGGGCGGTCGTATGCCGAAGAGGATGGCATCGGTCAATGAGGTGCTTGATGCCCTGCCTCCCTTGTGGCGGGAAAAGATTCTGCTGCAAGTGACCAACGCGTTCTTTCATCCTGAAAACTGATAAACGAATCGCAAGGAGAAATGAAAAATGGCCCCTCCGTTTCCCTTTGAACCGCTCCTGATTTTTGGGTTTCTTTCGCTGATGCTCCTTTTCGGGCTTTTGCTGCGGGCCTTTGTTCCCTTTTTCCAGAAATATCTTTTCCCGGCAAGTCTGATCGGCGGCCTTGTCGGGCTCGGGGTGATCAACACCGGTTTTTTCCCCATGGATACGGAAATGGTGAAGGCGTTTGCCTACCATTTTTTCAATATCTCCTTTATTTCAGTGGGCCTGACCCCGCCTGATCCAGATACCGGTACAGGGAAAACAGGCAAGACCTTGGTCAGGGGATCGGTCTGGATGGCCCTTGTCCAGGGGGCGACCTTTCCCATGCAGGCTGTTATCGGTGCGCTTATCGTTTTTCTCTTTGTCACAGGCGGACAGCCCTTGTTTGAAACCTTTGGGTTTCTGCTTCCCTTAGGCTTTAACGAAGGCCCGGGTCAGGCCCTGTCTTTCGGCAGGGTGTGGGAGACAGCCGGTTTTGCGGATGCCGCCACCATCGGACTTACTTTTGCCACACTGGGCTATTTTTTCTCTTTTTTTGTCGGGGTGCCCATGGCCAACCACGGCCTGAAACAGAAAACCGGGGTCCGGGAAAAACTGCCGGAATTTTTTTTACGGGGGATTCTGCCCAAAAACCAGACCCCGCTGTCTGCAGGCGGGATGACCACCCACAACGCCAACCTGGACAGTCTGGCTTTCCAGTTTTCCCAGGTGGGGGTGGTCTATCTGGTCACCTATCTCTTCCTTGTTTTCATCACCCGCATCATCTCCCCGGACGCCGCCGGTATGCTGTGGGGATTTTTCTTTTTGTTCGGACTGGTGTTTGCTGTCCTCCTCCGCAGTCTGGCCGCCCGGACCTCTTTTTCCCGCCTGATGAATCCGCCCTTCCAGCGGAGGATCACCGGTTTTTCCGTGGACTATCTTATTGTTGCCACCGGGTGCGGCATCGAACTGCTCGTGCTCCAGAAATATGTGACCCCGCTGATTGCGATTGCGCTGGCAGGCGGTATTCTGACCACACTGCTGGTGTGGATGCTGGGCAGACAGCTTTCTGAGTATCGCCTGGAGCGGGCCGTGGCCATCTATGGCGTGGTGACGGGCACGATGGCCTGCGGGTTGATGCTCCTCCGCATTGTGGACCCGGAGTTCAAGACCCCGGTTGCCAGGGAACTTGGGTTCATGAATATTTTTGCCGTTCCCGTGGTGGGGGGCCTGACAGCCCTGTTGAATGCACCTTTCTGGTGGGACTGGAGCACCTTTTTCACCACCCTTGTGTTTGCCGGCATCCTCATTGTAGCCCTGGTGCTCCTATTGAACAGAAAATTATGGCATAATCCGTAAAAAATGGATTTCGTGCTTTCAGACGCGCTTTTCATGGCCGGTATCGTGTTTTTTTCATATACGGCCCAGAGCATATCCGGTTTCGGCAGCACCGTGATCGCCGTGACCCTGGGGGCCCATTTTTTCCCCCTTCATCTGCTGATCCCTTCGCTGGTATTCCTGGACCTGCTGCTCAACGGATATCTCACGGCCCGGTATGCCGGGCATATCCGGCAAAGAATCCTCTGGGTCCGGATCATTCCGTTCATGGCAGCAGGTGTGGCTGCCGGCCTTCTTTTGTTCGATATCCTGGCCGGAACGGTACTAAAAAAGATCCTGGGACTTTTTGTGATGGTGATTTCCGCCAGGGAAGTGGTGTCCCTTTATACATCTTCGCAAAAACCGGTGCACCCGGTTGTGCAGAAGCTTTTCTTTACCCTGGCCGGGGTCATTCACGGCCTGTATGCCTCGGGCGGCCCCCTGGTGGTTTATGCGGCAAGCCGCCTGCCGCTTGACAAGACCGGTTTCCGTGCTGTTCTCACGGCAGTGTGGAGCATCCTGAGTGCCCTCATGACCCTCTATTTTATACTGAACAGCCAGTGGACAGCGGAAACCGCCCGGCTGACCCTGATCCTTTTTCCGGGTGTCGCCGCCGGTCTGATCGCAGGGGAAATACTCCACAAAATACTGACAGAACGGCATTTCCGCTTTTTTGTATATATCGTTCTCTTTGCTGCCGGTGCTTCTCTTTTGTAGCGGATGAAACGTCCGTTTTGTCCCATTAGCTCCCTGGATATGAAACGCCCAGTTCTATTGCTGCTTCATTGAGTCTTCGATCATAAGTCCAAAGGGAAACATTGCCTATAATGGCAGAAGCTAATAAATGAATATCCACGTATCCAAGGCCTCGCCCCATTAGTGAATAATTTTCGATAAATTCTAAGATTTCTGTGACCTCAACAACAGGTGATGAAGGAAGTGCCTGAAGAAGCATCAAAATTTCTGTTCGATTGCCTAAGTTACCACAGGCCAACTCTCCGATAATAAATGGATGGCATGCAACAAACCCGATATTCAATTGTGAAATGAGCTCAGCATCAGGTTCTCTGAAATGTTTGATCCAAACATTTGTGTCGGCAAGAATCATTTTTTTATAACTCCGATTTTCGTCGCCTCGGCATCCGGATTTTTTTCTCGCTTCCTCCAAGCGCCGCCAAACGCTTGCTGCTCTCCAGGCTGATCAAGGCTTCAAGCCCTTTACGAACAAGAGCTGTTTTTTCTTTTATTCCGGTAAGCTTGGATGCCCTCTCAACAAGGGTATCTTCGATATTTAATGTTGTTCTCATATTTGCCCCCTGATATATGTATAAATGATCCATATAAATATGCATCATTTAGATGAAGAGTGCAAGGAATTTTAAGAACCGCTCGGTAATGCCAATCAATACAGCCAACTCCGGGATGGTTACGGAAGGCTTTTCCCGACAGGCATTCAGGATCATTCCCGACGTTTTCCCGACTCTTTCCCGACGTTAAATCCGGTTTCAGTCCACTTCCAGATGAAATGTTCTCCAATTTCAGCTCTTCTGCCGGTTTTCGGTGAACTGTTGCCGTGAACAGGCACCCGTTCCGGTCGTCGGCAAAGTCAATTTGCGGCCATGCCGCCAGGGCGCGCTTGATACCGGAGCCCAGCCCGGGGTAGGGCAACAGCCCCTTGGCCACATAGGATACCAGAATCGGATTCCGGATGTTGGCGTTCCCCGTCCGGATCTTCTCCACGGTCAGGTTGTCAGGCAGATGCCCCGGACTGATGATCTCGATGCGGTTGTCATAGACAAACAACCTGACCGGCGCGCTCACCAGACCAAGTGAGATCTGGGTTTGAAGCTCCTTGATTTTCATTTTCTATTCCATTCGGTAGAATGCTGGTTTTTTCCACCAGCCTTTTGCGGGTAATGGCGGTGAATGTTTTTCCTCTGCCGATAGCTATCTGAATCAGGGTAGGAGGTTTGGGGTCTTTCATATCGGTAAACCGAGTCAATATGCCGGTGCTTTCATACACAAACGGAAGGAAACAGCTGTCTGCAAACCATTTCGGTCTTTTTTGGGCATAGAATTCCGCCTGCTGTTCATGAACGCTCAGGCGATGGCCTTTGGTTTCTTTTTTGGCTTTGATCACGCCGATGGGTTTGCGGTCCACAAACAGGACATAATCCGCAGGCCCCACAGCGGTCTGATATTCCTGGACGGCAAGCACCGTTCCCCGGCCCCAGTTGAAGGTTGTCTTATCAACGATCACACAGTCGGAGGGCTCAAGCATTGTGTCGATGTTGTCTCGTGCTATTTGTTCGGGTATTTTGTTCATAATAAAAAAGGGTTTGGCATTACAAAATAATTTTGATGGTATCGGGCGATGAATAATCACAGAGTAGTTGTCTCTCCGTTGCCCGTTGGTTAGAAACAATGTTTATATATGTTCATCTGTGTAATGATCTTCTTCTGGTTCACCTATTGAATAGCCGAACAAGCTGTTTGTTGTTCCGTTCATCATGTGTTGGGGTGTTTAAAAAATCGGCCGGAGCAGAATCTCTGATTTTGATTAAAAAAATTAAGGTGGGGTCATCAGATTTTCATCCGGGAACCGGTTGTAATGCACTGCACAGCATGATAGTATTACTGTAATACACCTATTCAGCTGGAGGTACCAATGCAGACAGTTATCAGCAAACTCACCAAAAAATATCAGGCCACCGTGCCCAAAACCGTAAGAGAAAAGCTGTTCTTACCACTATTTAAATTTGCAAGACAGCGGTGACAGTGGATTGTTTTGTGGGCCAACCAAGTGCCGGTATTATTAATGTCCACCAAGAGATACTTTCACCATCAAAGACGGGAAGTCATGTTCCTGAGGAGTATCCATGAAAAAAGCCAGAATCGTCTTAACCCTTCCTGCAGAAACAGACTATATCCCTGTATCCCAAAATGCGGTTCGCGTATTTGCAGGGCAATGCGGGTTTGAAGAGTCTCAAGCTAATTTAATTGCGTTGGCATTGGAAGAATCCTTTATCTATGCACTTGAAATGGGATACGAGGGAATCCAAGGTGAAATAAGAATTACAATTTCATCAACGAGCACGGGGTTGAAAATAGATACATATTCCAATGGGTTGCCTCTCAACCCGGATCAACTGCCTGCATATAGCCCCAAAAGTGCTTTGAAGAATCAAGATTTGCACGGCCTTAGTTTTTTTCTCGTTAAAAAGCTGATGGATAGAGTTTCTTTTTCTGTTCTCCAGAACGGACAACGAGAGTTGACAATGCTTAAACACCTTCCCTTAGATGACAACAAGTGTCCGCCCGGTGCAGCACAACCATGTAAAAATAAAAAGGCTGTAAAGCTAAAAGCCAGATCGGATAAAGAAATTCACCACCGCATACGGCTGGCTGTCCCTGAAGATGCAGAGGAAATCGCCAGGGTCGCCTTGCTTTCCCATGGTTCTATCCTGTTCAATGAAGATATTTATTATCCGGCGAGAGTAAAAGAAATGATCGAGTCATATCAAATGGTTTCCGTTGTGGCGGTTACCGAAGATAATGTTCTCTTCGGTCATGGAGCCCTCGTGTCCTTGGGACAAAATAAACTGGTGGAAGAGTTGACTTACGGATTTATTAACCCCGAGTTTCGTGGCAGTGAGGTCGTGTCTGAAATTGCCCGGTTCTTAATGGATAATGCACTAAACCGAGGGATACATGCTATTCAGGCCCTGTCTGTGACCAGTCACATCCATTCACAAAAAGCTATAAAAAAATACGGATTTATTGAAACCGCCCTGTTGCTGGTCACTAGCACGGGAGCCAGCAATTGGAAAAAGAATGAGACCAGTGAACCCGACCGCATTGGAAACCTGCTCCAGGTAAAGTATCTCGGGAACATAAAATCATCCGTTCTTTTTGTCCCATCCCGGCATCAGCAAATCATCCAAGATATCTACACCTGTGTTGGTGGTAACATTCATTTCTCGACGCAGGAACAAAACCCGGTTACTATCCCCAATGAATCCAATATATTGAGCGAATCAAATCTCATCGAAGGTTGGGGGGTTATCTGTGTGCTTGAATATGGCAGAGATGTGGAAAAGAAGGTGCAGGAAATAGTTCATGAAGCCATAAAACTAGGGCTTGTCGCAATTCATCTTCTTCTGCCAATGGATACCCCGGCCACACCGTATTTTGCATCAGTATTTGAGGCTAAGGGCTTCTTTTTTGCCGGTGTAGGACCGGGGGATGATGCCAGGGAATATTTTGCCTTACAGTATATCACCAGGGATATGGAATATGATTCCATCCATGTTGTGGAGGGGATGGGTCAACGGATAAAAGACTATGTTATCGAATGTGGGAAGAATGCGATAAAAACATATGCATCATCAATCCGGCAACCATCAGTGTAACAAATTCTGCAATCGGGATGGCAAGAAAGATAAGATGAAACTCAAAAAAGTGATAGAAGAATACAACCAAAGAAATGGGCAAAATCAAGGTTCTTAACAATGAAATAATAAGTGAGGCAGAAGCTTTTTCCCGGGCTGTAAAAAATGCAGAAATCATAATATTACAACCGGAAAGCAAAAATACAGGGAAGACCAAGGGAAAAAATTTGTGGATCAAATTTCTTGAGGCTACTTCACTATCTTCCAGAAAAATATTCATAATTACATCTGGCCATACCAACAATACGAGAACGAGCAGAGAACTCACTGTCAGATTAAAAAATAAGCCAAAAGTAAAGAATGAAACAGAACGATCCCATTTATTTGCACCGATATTTACGCTGACTGGTGCCTGGATTGCCTCCCCGGCGCTGTAAGCAACCATGAACCACAGATAAACGATATAATATATAACGGTAAATGCGGCGACCGCATCAATTCCGGATTTATTCATCAATACAAGATTAAAAACCAACACAAGGATACCGCCGGAAGTCTCGTTTACAAATTCGGAAAAGCCATTGAACGCCGCTCTTGATACCGGCGTAATATCCAGATTGGGTCTGACCAAACGAAGGCTGCTGCTCCGGCGAAAGAAAGATGGAAACAGGATAAAAAACACAATGGATTGTGAAAAACCGGAAGCTATTGCTGCCCCCTTGAGCCCCATACTGAAGTTGACAATTAACAGCCAGTCTAAAAATAGGTTCAACGATGCGCTGAGTATCAGGGCAAAAGAGACCAATTCCGGCGCTTGATTAATCCTTCCAAAACTTGTCAGGCCGATGCCCATGAAAATAAAGGGTAAAAACCAGCAATAGTTTTTTAAATAGGTAATAACATCGGGCATAATAACGAGATTTGCACCCAACAGTCTGACAGTCATTTCGGGAAAAAGAAGAATTGGGAGTGAAACAAAAATTGAGATCAACAAACTTGAGAAAAAAATCTGGGAGAAGACGTGAGCCGCTTCAATCTTCTTGTTTGCACCCAATAATCTGCCGCACTGAGCACTCCCCCCGACACTGAGCATGATGGACAGACTGAATGTGAATCCCCAGAAAGGGATGGTCAGATTTACAGCTGCCAGTGCTTGGGCGCCCACCACATTGCCCAGGAAGATACCGTCAATAACGAAAGCTGATGAGATGGCCATCATTCCCATGATCGTGGGAATGGCGTACCAAAAAAATATGGTGCTCGTTTTGCCGGACAGTAGATCCGGTTTTTTTTTCATAATTGCTAAGTCTCAGAATATTTGGATAATTGTTTCACCGTGTTCAACTTCGGTAATGCATGTGGATGCCTTTTTTCTAAAATCTGTGAAAGAAACTGTTTTCACGGTATATCTTCTCTTAAATGTGCATAAAAATGTACATTACACCTGATTGCGCTTGTAAAAGTAGATGACCACCAGGAGGCGGGCTTTTTTTCTGCCCAGGCTTTTGCCGGCATGGGGGACGTTGGAGTCAAAGTAGACATTGTCGCCCGGGTCCAGGATCAGGGTCTGGTCCCCGTAGAGGAATTCCAGGCGGCCGTCCAGGATATACATGCATTCTTCGCCTTCGTGGGAGTACATTTTGTGGATTCCGAAGGGGGCGTGGATGATGAAGGGTTCCATGTTTTTGCCGGGTTTGCCGCCGGCCAGGACCTCGTAGTCATATCCGGCAAACTGGGGGGTCTCCTCGATGATGGTGCGGCCGCAGGCTTTTGAAACAAACAGACGGACATCTTCGGGCGGGGCCACGGTCTGGGACAGGATGGCTGTGACCGCCACATCCAGGGCACCGGCAATGCGGGTGAGGGTGGAGTAGGGCGGGGCTTTTTTGGACCGCTCCACCTTGGACAGATACCCTTTGGTCAGGCCGGTGCGGCGGGCCAGTTCATCCAGGGTGAGTTTTTTGCGGGTACGCAGGGTTTTGATGTTCCGGGATATGATCTGCTCATCCATGATGCCCTCTCTTAAAGGGGTTGCAGGGGGGTGACCCCGGGGAGGATGTTTTCTCCGAAAGGAATCACATATCCTTTGCCGGTCAATGCCGCGGTCCAGGCCTGGATATCGGTGGCCGGTGTGAACCCCAGGTTCCGGACCAGGTCATCATGCAGATCCGACACCAGGGAGATGGCAAACCGGTTCAGCAGGTCCATGAGCCGGAATGCCACGTAAGACGGCATGTGAAAGGACCGGGTCAGGGCCTTTCCCAGCTCTGCCGGACAGGTGCGGTATGCTTGCAGGGCTTTTGCAAATTCGGGATTGCCCCCGCCCTGGTCACACCCGGCCACAAACAGGATGGTTCCGCCGTCCTTGACCACACCCACAGTGTTGAACAGGGCCTTGGTGGCCTGGTAGAGCTGGCCGTCGGTGCGGAACCCGCCGGCAGACACCAAAGCAAAATCGCCTTTTTCAGGGACTGTGACACAGCAGGCCCGGTTCAGGGCTGCGCATCCCTGGTCAAAAGTGGGATGCAGGTCTCCGGCAGCTGCATAAAAGATCTCCCCGGCCCCGTTGGCTGCCACGGCAGCGTAACACGCAGTTTTGTTCTGTAAAAACAGGTTGGCCCCTTCCATCATGTCTTCATGGACCGGGTTGCCGTGTGTGACAGCCTGGCGCACCAGAGGATGGGGCCGGCCGGTGTCGTCAAATGCCAGGGAATGGTTCTGCTGGATGCTGTCATATCCGGCAATGCCGGGCAGAATATATTTTCTGCCCCCGCCGAATCCGGCAATGAGATGGTGCAGGACCCCGCCGAAAATGATGATGTGATCCGCTTCCACCGCTTCTTTGGTCACAGACAGACGGGTGCCCCGGGAGGTGGTTCCGATGTCGATCAGCCGGGAGGGGTCAAGGCCGGCGGAATTGCAGATGCGTACCCGGCTGACACTGGCCTGGCCGGCCAGAAGGGCAAACCGGGTTTCCGGGATCGGGGCATGGGTTCCCAGGGCGATGATCACCGTGATCTGTTCATCCGGTACGCCCAGGTCTGCCAGGGCCTGGATGATAGCGGGGACAAACAGGTCGCCTCTGGCCCACAGCCGGGTATCATCCGGGATGATGACTGCCACTTTCCGGGTTGCAATGCCTGGCGGGGCCGTGTCCTGGATCCCTTTTTGAATGACGGCGGCGGCTTGGTCCATGGAAAGGGAAGATACCTCTTTTCCCTGGATCACAGACAGAAGGTTTTTGTCGGGGAGATCCACGGTCACGTGGGTGCGGCCTTTTTCCAGATCGATTTTCATTCTCCCAGTCCTTTGCTGATCAGGGTTACCGGGTGGGCCACATTGAGGTTGTCCTTTTCGGACAGGCTGCCGTGCAGGTTGATCCGGCACACCGGGCAGTCGGTAAGCCAGTAATCAGCCCCGGCAGCCCGGGCACTGGCCAGTTTTTTTGCCATCATTTTTTGGGAAATATCCGGGTATTCATAAAAAAAAGTGCCCCCGCCACCGCAGCAGGCTGCCGCATCCGACACCGGGATGTAGTCAAAGCAGGGCAGGGCCTTGAGCAGATCCAGAATTTTTGGAAGGGAATTGAAACTGTTTTTGGAGTGGCAGGGGGCATGGTAGATCACTTTGTGGGCCGGGGTGTCCGGTTTCATGGCAGCTGCCAGGTCATCTATGTGGTCATGGAGAAACGAGAGAATATCCCGGGTTTTTGCGGCAATGGTCTCTGGCATGCCCGGGTTGATTTTTTGGATCAGGGCTGCATGGCGGCTGCCGGCCGGGGTGTTCATCAATTCCGGATATTCATCTTTTAAGGCCGCTCCGCAGGTGGTGCAATCCACGATTACAGCATTGCAGTTTTTCGTTGCCGCATCGTAAGCCTCATCCACGGCATCGCAGTTTTCCGCGGCCGCATCCCGGGTGTTCTCCAGGGTATCGTCGTCCTTTTCACGCATGGCCCCCTGGATGGCTGTCAGGTTGACCGCCATGTTTTCGACGGCCTGGTTTCTTGCCCCGTGGAACATCATGGGGATGCCGCAGCAAGTCTGTCCGTCGGGAATCACCACCTCATACCCCAGGCGGGTGAGGATATTGACGGTGGCCTGTCCGGTTTCGGCAAACATATAGTTGGTGGCGCATCCGGTGAAATAGATCACCCGTCCTCTGGGGTTGCCTGTGGAATGGCCTATGGGATTACCCCTGGAATGGCCTCCCGGGCTGCCCTTGGCAGGAGACACCCGGGGCAGGGTGCTGCGGAAGGGCCGACGGTTCATCTCCGGGAACCGGCTTACCGGGATGGCGCCGATTTTGTATTTTTTTTCTACGGCTGCAGGGGTGAGGCGCCGGCCGATTCTGGCCAGGCCCGCCCCCATGTGCAGGCGGTATTCTTTTGCCAAAAGATATATCAAGCTGCGGATGGCCGGGGGGTCGGGCCGGGATTTGGCCAGCTGTTCGCGCATGTCCATGAATTTGGCATAGTGGTTGATGCCCGAAGGACAGGCCACTTTGCAGGCCCCGCACATCAGACACTGGGATACCAGGTCCTTGAGCATAGGAGAGGCGGACAGGTCTTTTTTTTCAAACGCCTTGATGAGCTGGAGCCGGGCCCGGGGGGAGGCCTGTTCCTGTTTGAGCACCTGGTACACCGGGCAGACAGACAGGCAAAGACCGCATTTGCCGCAGTTCTGGATGGGCTGGTCTGTCATACGAATTTTCCCGGGTTCAGGATTCCGTCCGGATCCACGGCCTGCTTGATGGTTTTCATGAACTCGATGGTGTCCTGGTTCATGACCAGGTGCAGGTATTTTGATTTTGCCAGGCCGATGCCATGCTCTCCGGACAGGGTGCCGTCCAGGTCGGCGGCGGCCTGGAAGATATCGTCAAACGCAGCCACCACCCGGGACCATTCTTCGGTATTGCTTTTGTCTGCCGGGATCATGGGGTGCATGTTGCCGTCTCCGGCATGGGCCAGGACCCCCACCCGCAGGTTGTGTTTGTCTGCGATCTGTATGATGCGCCGCACCATTTCCGGGACCCGGCTCACCGGCACGGTGACATCTTCGGAAATAATGTCCGGCGCCAGCTTGGCAAACACGCCGTAGGCGGAGCGCCGGGCCGTCCACAGCCGTTCTCTGTCAGCAGCTGATCCGGCTTCCTGGATGTTGACGGCATTATTGGCAACCAGTTTTTCCGAGATCTGTTTGATTTGTTTGTCACAGGCCTCTGCCACCCCGTCCACCTCGATGAGCAGGGTGCCTGCAGCCTCTCTGTCAAGCCCTAAGCCGGCTTTGTCCTCGATGGCGTTCAGGGTGAGTTTGTCCATCAGTTCCATGGCCGCCGGCAGGATCCCGGATCCGATGATGTCCGTGACCGCCTTGGCCGTGTCATCCAGGTCTTTGAAGGTGGCCATGATGGTTTTCACGGTTTCAGGTAACGGCACCACCTTGAGGGTGGCTTTGGTGACCAGTCCCAGGGTGCCTTCAGATCCGCAGAACAGAGCTGCCAGTTTGTATCCGGTGACATCCTTGATGTTTTTGCTGCCGAATGTGATGACCTTGCCCGAGGCCAGCACCACCTCCAGGCTCAGGATATAATCCAGGGTCACCCCGTATTTGAGGCACCGGGGGCCGCCCGCGTTCTGGGCAATGTTGCCGCCGATGGTGGCGGAGTTCATGGAGCCGGGATCCGGGGGAAAGAAAAACCCGTAAGGGGCCAGGGCTGCCTGGACATCGGCATTCACCACCCCGGGCTCCACAATGATGTACCGGTCTCTGGTGTTGATTTCAATGATCCGGTCCATTTTGGAAAAGCAGATTACCAGGCCGTGATGCAGTGGCACCGGGGCCCCGCACACCGAGGTGCCGGCGCCTCTGCCGGTCACCGGGATTTTGTGGGCCGAAGCCAGGGCCAGGATCTGTGACACCTCCCGGGTGGTTTCAGGGAAAATCACGGCATCGGGCATGGACTCTTCCACAAACGCGTCATAGGCATAGCAGGTGAGCTGTTCTTTTTTGTCCAGCCACCGGGTTGGGTCCACAATGGCGGTGAATTGGTCTTTTACATCCTGGGAAATCATAAAGGCTCCTTAATGCAGTATCCAGTTTGGCAGTGCCAGGGAAATCCAGGGGATGTAGGTGACCAGCATCAGGCAGACCAGCATGATCACAAGAAACGGTGCCACGCCCCGGGCGATTTTGATAATGGGTTCTTTTGTGATGCCCGAGGCCACAAACAGGTTCAGGCCAAAGGGCGGGGTGAGCATGCCCATCTGGATGTTGAGCACCATGACGATGCCGAAATGCACAAGATCGATGCCGTACCGGTTCAGGGTTTCTAAAAACAGCGGTGCCAGAATGAGCATGGCAGATACATCATCCATGAAGCATCCCAGGATCAGGAACAAAATGTTCACGGTGAGCAGAAACATCCAGGGGCTGTCAATATACAGGAAGATGATATCTGCCAGCTGGTGGGGAACCTGCTCAGCGGTGAGCAGCCAGATAAAGGTCATGGCACACGATAAAATAAACAGCAGGCAGGCGGACAGCACAGCTGCCTCCTGGCATACGCCTGTCAGGTCCTTGGGGCCGAACTCCCGGTAGATGACCATTTCCACAAACAGGGCATATACCACGGACACGGCAGCCGCTTCCGTGGGGGTGAATACGCCGGAATAAATACCCCCCAGCACGATAAAGGGCAAAGCCAGGGCCCAGATGCCTTCTTTGCCTGTCTGGATCAGCCGGGAAAGCGAGGCTTTCTGCTCGATGCGCCAGTTGTGTTTCTTTGCCACAAAAAAGGTGTATACCATCAGGCAGAACCCGATGAGCAGCCCGGGCATCACCCCGGCCATGAAGATTTCCGACACCGATACATTCATGACCAGGCAGTAGAGAATCATGGGTATGGAGGGCGGAATCACAATGCCCAGAGAACCGGACACCGTGATCAGGCCCAAAGAAAATTTTTCTCCATACCCGGCCTTGATCAGGGCCGGAATCATGATGGAGCCGATGGCCACCACCGTGGCAGGAGAAGATCCGGAGATGGCGGCAAAAAAGATGCAGGCCAGGATCCCGGCCATGGCAAGACCTCCGGGAAACCACCCCACCAGGGCGTTGACAAAGGCGATGAGCCGTCTGGCAATGCCGCCGCGGGTCATGACCGCACCTGCCAGGATGAAAAAAGGAATGGCCAGGAGCACGAACTGGTCCAGTGCGTTGAACAATTGCTGGGTGATGATGGTCAACGGGGTGGAGGAAAAAAATACCAGAGACACCAGGGTGGTCACCCCCAGGATCACGGCAATGGGTACGCCTAAAAACAGGAGCAGGCCAAAGCAGATGCAGATGGTCAGGATCATGGGTTGGCCCCTTTCAGGCCCTGTTTGAATGCCTGTAAAAGGAATCTGATCCCGATGAAAATGGAAAACACCGGTATGGGCAGATAGGCGATATACATGGGGATCTGCATGGTGGGGGAGGTGGTTTCATACCCGTGCATGCGCAGCACGATTTTCCAGGAATGATACGCCACAATAAAGAAAAATGTCGCTGACAGACAGTTGGTGAGCGCCCGGACCAAACCCTGCCAGGGCCTGCCCATATGGGACACCACAAGGTCCATGGTAAAATGGCTGCCGGTGCGCACCCCGATGGATGCCCCTAAAAAAGCTACAAAAACCCCCACGTACCGGCCCAGTTCCTCAAACCAGGTAAAAGAATAATTGAACACATACCGGGCGATTACCTGGACAAAGCCGATGGCTGCCAGGACCAGGATGGTCCACACCAGGGTGATGTTTTCCATGCGGTTGATAATATTGAAAAATCGCTGCAAGGCAGGGCCTCCTGAAAAAGCGGCTGAAAACAATGGTTTCAGCCGCTTTGCTTATCGGTTGGGCAGCAGCGCCGGCGGATATGGCTGCCGGCACCGGCCGGTTTTATTGCTTGTGTGCGGCAATTTTATCCAGCACAAAATCAAACAGGTCATCCCCGATTTTTTCGCGGTATTTGTCCCACACCGGGGTCATGGCCACGCGGAACACTTCGCGTTCTTCCGGTGTCAGATAAATGATATCAATATCGTTGGCTTTTGCGTATTCATCAATGGACAGGTTGATTTTGGGCAATGACTCATGCAGGGCCGCATTAACGGTCCGGTTGGTTTTGATGCACAGATCAGCCGCTTCCCTGAAGATCTTCTGCTGCTCTTTGGTCAGGCTCTCCCAGTAATCCACAGACACCACAATGACACATTCGGTGAGGCAGTGCTGGGTGCGGGTCACATATTTGGTGACTTCGGTGAATTTCATGAGAATGGAGGTAAGGATCGGGTTTTCCTGGGCATCGATAACACCGGTCTGCAGGGCATTGTAGGTTTCAGGAAAGGGAATGGCAACAGGTGATGCTCCCAGCTGCTTAAAGGTGTCCAGGTAGGCAGGAGAGTTCATGACCCGTACCTTGAGACCCTTGATGTCATCCGGGGTGCGCACAGGGCGTTTATTGTTGGTGAAATCCCGGATTTCGTTTTCTGTCCATCCAATGGCGATAAATCCTTTTTTGGGGAAAAAGGAAAAGATCTTTTCCTGGACTTCCAGGTCATCCAGGGTGGCATAGGCGGTCTCGCGGTCCGGGAAAATAAAGGGCATGTCCAGAATGGCGCACTGGGGCACAAAGTTCTGGAGTACTGCTGTGGTCAGGGCTGCGATCTGCAGGGTGCCCGCCTGGACCTGCTCGGCCATGGAGCGTTCTCCGCCCAGCTGGCCGGCCGGGAAGGTGGCAATGTCGATTTCACCGTTGGTTTTTTCCTTCACATAATCTGCAAACGCATCAACGCCTTTGGCCTGGCCGTGGAAAGGCGGGGCCACATGGCCGAATTTGACGGTGTCGGCGAAGGCGGGCAGAATGCACCCCATGGCAAAGATTACCAGAATGGCCGCACCTGTTACCAAAACACTTTTTTTTACACCTGATTTTTTCATGCTGACATCTCCTTTTTTTGCTGGTTTGCTGCTGTGGTTGGAAAAATTTTGGTTGCCCGGTTTTTTGTGCCTTTGTTTTCTGGCTACCTGAATGTTTGCTGTTTGTCAACTTTTATCTGAAGAAACCCTGATATTGTATAAAAATTTCATATCAGGAAACATATGGGTGTAAAATCAAATTGATTTTTTTAAAACCACGAAGCGCACGAAGATCACGAAGAAGTCCTTCCTTCGTGATCTTCGTGCGCTTCGTGGTAAAAATAATTTGACGTCAAGAATGAATTCACCGTGTAGGACAGGAGCAGGACTAGAAAAAAGATGTCACCTAGCCAGGGTGTAGGACAAAAAAGGGCCGGCCCATTATCTGGCCGGCCCGAATGAAAACACTGACGTAACCTTACATGGCGGTTTCCGGATGAAATACATTGACCTCTTTTAAATCATCTCCCAGATATTCTCTTTCATTGGGACCTAAGATTCCCATGGACAGGCAGATGAGGGTCCACAAATGCACCACCGGGTAGTTGCCCTCATAGTGTTCGCTGAGTTCATGGATCTGGGCATGACAGTTGTGGCAGCCGGCAATGCAGTAATCCGCACCTGTGGCTTTTATCTGATCATCTTTGATTTTGCCGTAGGTGAGGCGTTCTTCTTTGAACCCGGACTGCAGAAAACCGCCGCCCCCGCCGCAGCAAAAGTTGTTGGAGCGGTTGGGCTGCATGTCCACAAAGTTTTCTTCACCCACCACGGATTTGACCACAAAGCGCAGGTCGTCGGCAATGGGGTCTCCATAGCTTTTGCGCACGATCTGGCAGGGATCTTGAACCGTGAATTTGATGCCCAGATCCTTGTTCCAGTCGGAATTGACCTTGAGCTTGCCTTCACGAATCCATTTGGCATAGTATTCATACAGATTTTTTACTTCAAAATTATGTTCCAGGTTGAATTTTTTCAGTCCGGCCCGGACTGAGAAGGTGACGTGCCCTCACTCGGTATTGAGAAACGTCTTGCACCCCAGCTTGTTGGCCTGTTTGACACTCATTTCAGTGACATGCTTCCAGGCATCGTCATCTGCCAGGAACATGCAGTAGTTTTCCCCGGCCCAGCCTTTGCTGCCATAGGTCCAGTCCACACCGGCCAGGTGCAGGATCTTCCACAAGGGCACCAGTTCATCCGGTTCTGTCACCGGTTCTCTGGAGTTCTGGTTCAGGAAAAACTCGGCCCCCTGCTTGTCTATGGGTGCTTCCATGTCGGCAAATTCCGGCTGGGCTTCTCTGTATTCTTCCAGTACATCCTCTACAACGAACTCAAAATCCTCTACCGTGGTCCCCATGGCAGAGGTGGTATCGTTTTTCAATGCCATGTCACAGGAACCTAAAATTCCTTTGGGTCTTTCCTCTCTGGGCCGCAGTGCCCGGGCATTGAAAATCAGCTGGGGGATATCGATTTTCATGGGGCAGACATAGATGCACCGCTGGCACATGGTGCACATCCAGGGCCAGTCGGAGGCGGCAATCTCCTCGTCCATGCCCAGGGCGGCCATGCGCAGAAATTTTCTGGGGTCCATATCGGTGAGCCCTGTGGCAGGACACCCCGAGGCACAGGCCCCGCAGGTCAGACAGGCATTCAGGTTTCCGCCTTCAGGCAGAATTTCCTTGACCTTGTCCATAAAGGTGGTTGTCGGCTTTTTTTTACCAAGTTTTATGACAGCTTCTGCCATGGAATTTTCCTTTCTTTATCATTCTGGTCAATAAATTTTGTGTATGGTTTCTGGAAAACCCCTCACAAGTCCAAAAAAAGTTGATCATTGAATGTAAGGTGTCACAAGAGAATTAATGGTAGTCATGGGTCCCTAAAATGACCTGGGTCCCTGTTTTGTCTTCAATCAGGGCTGCCAGATCTTCGGCAGCCGTATAGGGACACCCTGGTCTGGCATTCACAAGGCAGGAACTTAAATAAATTTTGTCCGGTTTGATTTCAGAGATTTTGGCTGCCATGCCCAGGGCCGGCACCACTGTCCTGCCCGGGCACTCACATTTGATAAACGCCACAACTGCTGCCGGTTCTTCAAATTTGCCATCTCCCAGGGCTGCGGCCTTGAGACACCGCCATTCCCCGGGGCATCCATATCCCTGTTCCATGTAGGAACCACATCCTACAACTGCTATTTTTTCCATTTTCTGCTTCTCCTTGCATATTATAATTCTGGGTTATCCGGCATCAATTTTGAAAATTAACAGCACAATACATGCCAGCCTGAAGACATAAAAAAACCGATTCCAATAATATGTATTTTCAGGTACTTGGAACTGACAATAATTTCATGGAAGCGGATATGGATTGCAGGGGTGCGACCGGCCGGGCCGGGATGGTATCAAAGATGCAACCAGCGGGAAGTTGACGGGCCTCACCATCCATAACAGCACAGGGCCTGCGTTATTGTGGTTTATATGAAAGCCATCAGTCCTCAGCTAACAGCTAACAGCTTTCATTTTTTGTTGTGCCCGTCAGGGCATGGTCGTTATTGCAAAGGGCCGCAATAACGACAATAAAGCAGGCCTGACCCCCCGATCCCACAATTATAAGGATATTATGCTTGACATTTGATACTGATGCGATACGATTAAGTAACCTGTGCTGCTGGTATGCAGGCGCAGATGGTTTCTGCAGGTTTTTTCGATTGGTTGGAAGACCGCCGGAAACCGATTTATGTTTATTTTTTTATACAGGAGAGTGCCAATATGGCTAAAGGTATTGTAAAATGGTTTAATGACGCAAAAGGTTTTGGATTTATTGAACAGGAAAATGGAGAAGATGTGTTTGTGCATCACACAGGCATCAATGGAGAGGGATTCAGATCGCTGAACGAAGGCGATCATGTAACCTTTGACATTGAAAACGGTCAGAAAGGCCCTGCTGCTGCAAACGTTACTGTTGACTAGCTGACCATTTTACTTGTTAAAAAGCCATATCATGGCTTGAAAAAATAAAAAGCCCCTGACCCGATACCGGATCAGGGGCTTTTTTACAGCCGGCAGGTCTGCCTGCGCATTTTCAGAAAGAGAGAAAACACCCATGGAAAAAGACATGAAGAAAAAAAATACCGGAACTATAACCCGGCAGACTTTTTATATGGCCATCCTGGTTTCCCTTACAGCCGGATTCATTCTGGGGGCTGCCTATACATCCTTTAAGCTGGCACAAGAATCACCGGTTGACCAGATGCATGCAGATACCACTGGGCCGCCGGCACCCGATACCCCCGCTGAAACAGATGCCAGGATTCCGGAGCTTGAAAAATATCTGGAACAAAATCCAAAAGATGCAAAGGCATGGGCAAAACTGGGGCACCTGTTTTTTGATACCAACCAGTTTGATGCAGCCATTCAGGCGTATGAAAAATCACTGGCCCTGGCACCGGAAAATCCTGGTGTCATAACGGATCTTGGGGTGATGTACCGGCGCTCCGGACAGCCTGAAAAAGCCATCCAGGCCTTTGACCGTGCAGTGGCTGTATCTCCTGGATTTGAAACCGCATTGTTCAACAAAGGGGTTGTTCTTATGGCGGATTTAAATGACCTGCCAGGTGCATTGGCAGCATGGGAAGAGCTGGTGAAGATAAATCCCGAGGCTGTCACTTCCGGGGGTGAGCGTGTGGCTGATATTGTGGCACGGTTGAAGCAGCAGAACTGATGTAAAAAAATTACTTCGTTTTTTTTAAAAACCCAGTATAATAACCTTCATGGACATTCTTAAATTTTGTTAATGCACAGGAGAAGATTCATGACACTGTCAATGCTGGAACCCATAGAAAAATTTGAAATTCAGGCGTATATAAAATCCAGTCAACTGGATAAAAAAAACCATGTGCCTTTTTCCGGTTCTCCTAGGAAACATCCCTGGGATCCGGAAAAAATTATCCTTATTGTGGATCCGTTCACAGCCAATACTTTTTATTATGAATTTAAAATAAAAAATATCGGATTTGTCGAGGAACTGGCCAGCATGACCAATATTGAAGGAGAGTCTGTGGGCATGGCCCGGATCTGGGTGAAAAAAAGGAGTATGGCCATCCAGAGTACCCCTTTTGTGGTGGAGGATATCCGGTATTTCAACCCCATGTTTTGATTTTAGGGATTAATTGCCTGCCAGCTGCCGGCAGACCCGGCTGATCAGAGTGACCATTTTCGGAATACTATCCAATTCCACGTATTCATCTTTTCTGTGGGAATTGGCTCCCACCAAACCCAGCCCGTCAATGGTGGGGATACCCACTGATGCGGTCAGATTGCCGTCGGAACAGCCCCCCGTGGTGATAGCCCCCATGACAAACCCCATGTTCCGGGCCTGGGCCATGATCAGGTCCTGGATGGCCAGACTTTTCGGGGTGGCGGTCATTGGAGAGCGGTCAATGCGGCCAACGACCTGGATAACGGATTGTGCAAACAGCCGTTTTCGGGATAGCTGAAAGAAAAAATCCTCCACCCGCTGTTTTTCTTTGGGGTCCAGAATCCGGACATCCACGGATGCCCTGGCGTGTGCAGGAATGATATTGATTTTGTCCCCGCCGCTGATCACTGTTACCTGGGCCGATGTGCCCAGATTTTCATCATTGAGATCCTGGATCAGGGAAACCAGGTGGGCCAGCTCCACCACGGCATTGACTCCTTTGTGGGGATCTGCTCCGGCATGGGCTTCTTTGCCTGTGACATCTATGTGAAACCATCCCCCGCCTTTTCTCTGGTTCACCAGGTGATAATCCGGCCGGCAGGGCTCAAACACCAGCACCCGGCGGCAGGTTTTGGCCGTCTCCATGATCAGGGGGCGGGACTGGGTGGAGCCGGTCTCTTCATCCCCGTTGAACAGTATACAGACGGACATTTTTTCCAGGTCCCCGGTTTTTTTCAGGGTCTCCAGGGCATGCAGCGCCACCAGCAAACCCCCTTTCATATCACATACCCCCGGTCCCCGGGCCTGGTTGTCCTGGAGAGAAAAGGGTCGGTTGGCTGCCTCGCCTTCAGGGAATACCGTATCCATATGACCAAGTAACATCATATCATAAGGCGGGTTGCCAAGGGCGGCTTTGAGGCAGGGGACCTTACCGTTTCCCGGCAGCAGGATGTCACAGACCATGCCCATGCGGGAAAATCGTTTCTGAAAAAAATGGGCCACCTTCAGAATGCCGGCCGTGTTTCCGGAAGCAGAGTCAGTGTTTACTATATGTTTAAAATCATCCAGAAATCGGTCTATATCTGTAAATTCCATTCTTCGTGACTTTCGTGTTCTTTGTGGTAAAAATCAGCAGGAGGAAATCCGTGCCCGGGATCAGGACCGCAGCGCCAGCCTGGGGTTCATCTCATCCCTGAGCCAGTCGGAAAACAGGTTGATGGCCACCACCAGCAAAATCAGGGTCATGCCGGGAAACAGCACCATCCACCACATGCCGGCGTAAATGTAGTTTTTGCCGATGGAGATCATCATGCCCAGGGAGGGTTCGGTGATGGGCACTCCCACCCCCAGGAAACTTAAAGTGGCTTCCAGCATGATGACAACGGCCAGGTCCACGGCCATGAGCACAAAAACCGGGGGCAGGGCATTGGGCAGCACATGCCTGAACAATATTCTGAAATCTTTGGCACCGGATGCTTTGGCTGCCGTGATATAGGCATTTTCCTTGACCTCCAGCACGGTTCCCCGGATGGTGCGGGCGTATTTCACCCACCCGGCAATGCAGATGGCAAACACCACGGTCCAGATATTGCGGCTCTGAAATATGCCCAGCAGCAGAATGGCCAGCAGGGTGGTGGAAAAGGCGAATACCGTGTCTGCGGTTCTCATGATAAAGGCATCCAGGATACCGCCGTAATAACCGCCCAGCATACCGAAAAAAATACCCAGGATGCTGGATACCACCACCACGGAAAACCCTACCATAAGCGAGGTGCGCAGCCCGAACAATATGGTGGACAATATGCCCCGGCCCTGGTCATCCGTGCCCAGAGGAAAGGACAGGCTCCCGGTTTCCATCCATGCCGGGGCCATCAGCGAGTTGGAAAGTTCCACCGTGGTAAGCTCATACGGGTCCATGGGAGCCAGGATGTGGGCAAACAAGGCGCAGAAGATAAAGATCACCAGCAGCAGGGCCCCTGTCATGGCGGAGATATCCCTGACAAAACTGTAAACAAGGTTTGATTGGAGTATGTTTTTGATCATGGGTTCCCTAATTGTATTGAATTTTGGGGTTCAGCCATGCATACAGCAGATCCACCAGAATATTGATGGCAAGAATAATAAAGGCCGCCATCATGATATAGGTGACGATGACAGGATGGTCGGTTTCAAAAATGGACACCAGCAGCAGATTGCCCATGCCCGGCCACTGGAAAATGGATTCCGTGACAATGGAAAATGCAATGAGTTCTCCGAAGCTCAATCCTGCAATGGTGACCACGGGAATGAGCACGTTGCGCAGGGCATGCTTTACAATGACCGTGAACGGGGACAATCCCTTGGACCAGGCGGTTTTGATGTATTCCTCGGACAACACCTCGCGCATGCCGGCCCGGGTGAGGCGCAAAATCACGGCCAGCTGGTATCCGGACAGGGTCAGGGCCGGCATGATGATGTGCTTGATGCCGTCCAGGGTCAGAAAACCCGTGCGCCAGGGTCCGATCTGCACGGTCTCTCCCCGGCCGAAAGGCGGAAGCCACTCCAGATAAACAGCAAACAGCATGACCCATAAAATCCCCATCAAAAAAGTGGGAATTGATATGCCGCCCAAAGAACCGGCCATGATGGCCCGGGAAACCAGGCTTCCGGGTTTGATGGACACCACCACGCCCAGCAGGACCCCGGCTGCAAGGGAAATGAAAATAGCGGTGAGCGCCAGCTCAAATGTGGCCGGGAACCGCTCTAAAATGGTGTCCAGGGCATCCACCTGGGAGATATAGGATTTGCCGAAATTGCCCTTCAGGGCATTGCCCAGAAAATTGGCATACTGCACATAAAAAGGGCGGTCCAGTCCATAGGCGATTCTTACCTGTTCGCGTTCCTGCTGGGTGGCATATTTGCCTGCCAGCATCAGGACCGGGTCTCCGGTGAACCTGAAAATCAGAAAGCAGATAAAGGACACTGCTAAAAGTACCACCACCCCCTGGCATATGCGCTGAAAAATATATCGTCCCACAATGTATCCGGTTCAGGAGCGGCCCCGGAAAAAAGCCGGGACCGCCCCTTGTTGTGATTAACAGTTGATGAGGTCCAGACGGTTACTTCTTGATTTCCTTGGCCACGATCCACCTGTCGGGCCGGGGGATGAAGGTGACATCGACGGCCGTGGACACGGCATACACATCCTGCTGATAGTGCAGGGGGATCCAGGCGATATCTTCAACGGATTTTTTGTTGATGGCCTGGAGCGCGGCCCTTCTTTCATCTCTGTCCAGAATGGCGCTGGAAGCGATGATCATTTCATCAAGCGCAGGATCGGAATACATGGCACCGTTATATACACCAAGGCCTTTGTCCGGATCCACGGTGTGGAGCAGAAGCTGGGCGGAACGGCCGAAGTCATAGGACCCGTCCATCCATCCGATCAGATAGAAATCATGTTTGTTGGAAGACAGTTCATCAAAAAAAATGGATTTGGGTTTGACATCCAGGTTGACCGTAAGGCCGACTCTGGCCAGATATCTGGCAACGGCTTCACAGATCTGTTTGTCATTGACATACCGGTCATTGGGGCCGGCAATGGTGATCTCGAATCCGTTTTCATATCCGGCTTCTTTGAGCAGGGCTTTGGACTGTTCCGGATCATAGGGTAGCCGTTTCAGATCCGGGTCATACCCGATGGTGGCGGTATCCGGTACCTGTGCGGTCGCAGTGGCCTGGCCCCGCATCACAGTGGATACGATTTCATCTTCATTGATGGCCATGGCAATGGCTTTTCTCACCCGGATATCGGCAAACGGGGTGCCGGGTTTGTTGCCGATGTCCATGTAGATGGCCCGGCGGGCAGGTCTGGAAACCACCTCAACAGCGGGATTTTTTTTGATCTGCGCGATCATGGGAATGGGTACGCCGCTCAAGATATGGGCCTGGCGGGTGGCAATGGCGGCAAACCGGGTGGCAGCTTCTGTAATGGGTTTGATCTCAACGGTTTTGAAAACAGGGGCCCCTTCCCAGTAGTCCGGGTTGGCTTCCATCCTGATGTAGGATCCTTTGACCCATTCCACAAATGTATAGGCTCCGGTGCCGATGGGTTTGGTGTTGTAATCGCCTGAATCCCGTTCCAGGGAGGATTCCTTGTCCACAATAAAATTCTGGTGCATGGTTTCCGCAAACCAGGGCACGGGTTTTTCGGTTGTAAAAATCACGGTGAAATCATCGGGTGTTTCAATGGATGCAATGGAATTGGCAATATTCAAGAATTTGGAGAACTCGGGGTCTTTCATGCGCTCGAAGGTGAATTTTACATCCTCGGCAGTAAACGGGTTGCCGTTGTGGAATTTCACCCCTTTCCTGAGTTTGAATTCCCAGGTCAGGGCATCCTTGCGTGCCCAGTCCGTTGCCAGAGCCGGTGCCAGTTTTCCTTCCGGGGCCGGTCTCTGGAGCAGGCCGTCAAAAAAATTGGCCATATAGGAAAGGTTGGCATCTGAATTGTAACTGTGGGGATTCATGCTCTTGGGCGGGGAATCCACGGCAATCACCAGTTCTGATTTTGCCAGGGCCATACCGGGCATTACCAGCATGGCGGCAAGGATAAAGGTCATCAATTTGTGTTTCATGTTTTTTTCTCCTTTAATTGGGGTTGATGGACAAAGGGGCTGCATCTTTTTTTGTATACAGGTGACAGGCAGCGGTGTGGCGGTCTCCGAACCGCTGCATGACCGGTTCCTGTTTGTCGCAGATATCCATGCGGTCCGGGCACCGGGTGTGAAACCGGCATCCGCCGGGCGGGTTGATGGGGGTGGGCACATCCCCTTTTAAAATGATCCGACTGGTGCGGTGTGCAGGATCCGGCACCGGAATGGCAGACATCAGGGTCCTGGTATAAGGATGTTTCGGGTCTTTGTACAATGAAGCGTAATCAGCTGCTTCCACAATTTTGCCCAGGTACATCACAATGATGCGGTCGCAGATGTATTCCACCACGGCCAGGTCATGGGAGATGATGATCAAAGACAGGTTGAAATCGCGTTTCAGGCGTTTGAGCAGGTTGATGATCTGGGCCTGGATGGAGACATCCAAAGCAGACACGGGTTCATCTCCGATGATCAGGGTGGGATCCAGTGCCAGGGCCCTGGCAATGCCTATGCGCTGGCGCTGTCCCCCGGAAAACTCATGGGGATACAGATCTGCCTGGCCCGGGGAAAGCCCCACTGTATCCAAAAGAAAATCAATGCGCTCTTTTCTCTGCCGGCCGGTGAACATATCATGGACATCCATGGGATCGGACAGGATCTGGCGCACTGTCATCCTGGGATTCAAAGAAGAATAAGGATCCTGGAATATCAGCTGCATCTGTCTGCGCAGGGCCCGCAGGCCGGACCGGTTCATGGCGGCCATGTCCGTGCCTTTCCACTGCACGGTCCCGGAAGTGATGGGGGTGAGCTGCACCATGGCCATGCCGGCCGTGGTTTTGCCGCAGCCTGATTCTCCAACGATCCCGACGGTTTCTCCGGGCATGATGTCGAAACTGATGCCGTCCACTGCATATACATATCCCACGGTCCTGGCCAGGATGCCCTTTTTTATGGGAAAATGTACTTTCAGGTCTGTGACTGCAGCCAGCGGGGTTTTCATAAAGTTGTGCCTTTCGTATGCAGCCAGCACCTGACCCGATGCCCGCCGCCCATTTCTGTCAGTTCAGGAAGATGGGTTTTGCATTTGTCCATGACCTGGGGGCACCGGTTGCTGAAACGGCATCCGGCCGGCAGGTCATAGAGGCTGGGAATCATGCCCTTTATTTCGGTCAGGTCTTCATCCATTCCCCGGGTGCGGTGCCCCAGCACGGGAATGGAGGCCAGAAGGCCCCGGGTGTAGGGGTGAAGGGTATGCTGGAACAGTTCACGGGTGCCGGCCTGTTCCACCACCTGGCCGGCATACATGACCACAACCTGGTCCGCCATTTCCGCAATTACCCCCAGATCATGGGTGATGAGCTGGATGGCCGTGGAAAATTCATCCTTGAGCCGGTGCATCAGATCCAGGATCTGTGCCTGAACCGTCACATCCAGGGCTGTGGTTGGCTCGTCCGCAATCAGGATTTCCGGATCACAGGACATGGCCATGGCGATCATGGCCCGCTGGCGCATGCCCCCGGACAGCTGATGGGGAAATTCATGGACCCTTTTGTGGGGGGAGGGGATCTGGACCCGATCCAGCATGTCAACGGCGGCATCCAGGGCCTGTTTTTTGTTGTATCCCTTGTGGAGCCGGAACATTTCCGAAATCTGGTTGCCGATGGTGTACACCGGATTCAGTGAGGTCATGGGTTCCTGGAAAATCATGGCAATGCCCGCGCCCCTGATTTTGCGCAGCTCCTTGATGTTCAGGTCCAGCAGGTTTTTCTGGTGAAACAGAATTTTTCCGTCCACCACCCGTCCCGGCGGGTTGGGCACAAGTCCCATGACAGACAGAGCGGTGACGCTTTTGCCGCATCCGGATTCTCCCACGATTCCTGTGACTTCTCCCGGGGTCAGGTCAAAGGAGACACCGTCCACAGCCCGTGCCACCCCTTTTCGAGAAAAGAAATGGGTTTTCAGGTTGTCTATGGAAAGAACGGGTTTCAAAGTGTTTTTGTCCACGGCTGTCCCCTGCAGAAGGTTGGTATTAAAAAATGGTTAGCACACATCCGGATAAAGGGTCAATAAAAAAATACAACATAGTTTAAAAAAAAATTAAACCATGTCCGGAGCCTGCTGTTTTCTTTGTCTGAGCGCCATGTTTTCACACCGCCTTTGGGCATTTTATATACCACTTCTTGCTCCCTGCTAAGGGTGCGCTTAGGAATCCTTTTCCTATAGGGAGGGGAGGGTGTCAAGCAATGATATTCAATGAAACGTTAATCCGGGAATGTCCATGAGTTGTGACAGGGCCTGGTCAAATGCCGGTCCCATGCCATGGAAAGCAAACAGGGACCGGATATAGTCATGAAACCCTTCAGGGGTGTTTATGTCATCGGTGTGCCGGGCCGCTGTCCTGCATTTTTCCACTTCCCGGAAAAACAGATCGGTGATGCCCGGCGCATTGGACAAAAACCCTTCAATGCTGAGCTGTTCCCATTCATTGTGAAAATAGTGGCGCCGGTCCGAGGTAAAGCTGACCTTGGGGTTTTTTCCCTGGGCATCCTGGATCTGGAACTGAAAATAGGTGCAGCGCTTTACCACCCGGTGCAGATGCTGGTCCGGAAATTTTAAAAAAGCGGAGACCGCATTGGCAAAATACCGGGCAAACAGGTCTGCCTTGCGCGGAGAGGCGGTCCGGGCTTCGGTTCCGATATTGTTTTTCAGGCTTTCCTCCAGGCATCCCTGACAGATATAGGTTTCATACCGGTGTCCTTTGCAGCAGTTTTCCAGAAACAGTTTTTTGCGCTCTGCCACCACATCATGGGTAAAGGTCATGAAAAACCGGGCTGCCTGGTCATCGGATTCTATGGGAAACTCTTTCATCATGTACAGGTCCATGGGAATGAAAATCCCGCTGGGCCGCTCTTTAATGATGATCTTGGTTCCGCCTAAGGCTTCCAGGGCCGCCATGACCAGCTCAAAATAGATATAGTCGAAATGGGGAACAATCCGGCCTTCAAACCGGCGGTTCCGGTTGTTTTTTAAAATTTCGGGGATATCATGGTGGTTCAAAGGCTGGTAGTCATAGTCCGCCAGCACTTCATTGATCTCTGTGATTTGAAAATTCAGGGCCAGAAGCACGGATGCGATCTTGTCTTTGCCCGGATGGTTGATTTTGTGCCTGAGCAGTTTTGTCAGATAGGTGTTGGAGATCCCGGATATCTTACTGATCTGATTGATATTCAGATCGCTTTTTTTGATGATGTTTACAAGGGTGTCAGGAAAACTGCGCATGATGTCAGACAAATCCTTTAAATAAGCTTTACATAAGGCTGAATAATAAAGTTTGCTTTTATTTGGCAATAGAGTTTAATAAAAAGTATAACAAAACACAAGGAAAGGTTCCATTGATTCCTGTATCTTTTCAGGTAGCCCAACAAAAATGGGTTATGCAGATGAAGATCAGCCGGACTGCCGCCTGTTTCCGGGTCGGCCGGTAATAAGTGAATAAAGGTGGCAGATTCTGGTTTGGTATGGTATCTTTTCTTTTTGTTTTACGGTTAAGGAAAGGCAATGAAACAGGGAAAAAATTTTGTAACCTCAGGTATATTTGTCGCCCTGGTTGCCCTGGCTGTGGTGGTGGGATACCAAAATCTTTCCTATAACTGGCAGTGGTACCGGATTCTTTTTTATTTTTTTTCCATTGAAAACGGGCAGTTTGTTCCAGGGGTTTTGCTCCAGGGCCTTTGGGTCACAGTAAAGATATCGGCCATCAGTCTGTTACTGGCTTTGGTCATCGGCATGTTTTCCGCCTTTGCCCGGCTGTCTCCTTTTATTTCTCTGCGGGTTCTGGCCTGGTGCTATGTGGAAACCATCCGCAACACCCCGCTGCTGATTCAGATTTTTGTCATATATTTTGTGATATCTCCTGTTCTGGGCCTGTCCGCTTTTGTGTCAGCCGTCATCGCCCTGAGCCTGTTTGAAGGGGCGTATTCATCGGAAATCATCCGGTCGGGCATTGTAAACATTCCCAGGGGCCAGTTTGAGGCAGCCCAGAGCATAGGGCTGCCCACTTCAGTGATATATTACAAGGTGGTCCTTCCACAGATGCTGCGGCAGACCCTGCCCATGCTGGCCGGTCAGAGTGTTTCTTTGATCAAGGATTCCGCTCTGGTCAGCACCATCTCCATTTATGATCTGACCATGCAGGGCCAGAAAATCGTATCAGAGACATTTTTGACTTTTGAAATCTGGTTTGTTGTGGCATTATGTTACCTGTCAATTACAGTAACTCTTTCTTTTATCATCCGAAAAGTTGAACACCGGATGAAATATGTCCAATAATTATAATATGCAAAAAGGAGGTTTCATGAAAAAAATCGGATTTGTACTGCTGGTATTTTTAGTCATGTCTTATACCCCCGTCCTGGCCGGAGAAATAGGCAGTCAACTGGCAAAAGAAAGTATTATTGAAAAAATTCAAAAAACCAAGGTGATCCGGGTGGGCATGTCCACTTTTGTGCCCTGGGCAATGAAGGACAAACACGGCAAACTCATCGGTTTTGAAATCGATGTGGCCAGAAAACTGGCAGAAGATATGGGGGTTGCGGTGGAATTTGTTCCCACTGCCTGGTCAGGCATCATCCCTGCTTTGATGACCGGCAAGTTTGATGTGATCATCGGGGGAATGGGCATTACCCCGGAGCGGAACCTGAAGGTGAATTTCACCATGCCCTATGATTATTCGGGCATGTCCATGGTGGCCCACCGGAAAAAAGCAAAAGGGTTTTCCTCGCTGGCGGATTTTAATAAAAAAGAGGTTGATATTGCCGTGCGCATGGGTACCACCGCAGAACAGGCTGCCAGAAAGCATATGCCCAAGGCCGATCTGCGGCTGTTTGAAAATGAAAGCCAGGCCCTTCAAGAACTTAACCTGGGCCGGGTCCATGCAGTGGTGTCATCAGCCCCCATGCCGGCTTTCCATGCCCTGAAATATCCGGATAAATTATTTGTCCCCCTGGAAGAGAATTTTACAAAGGAACCCATCGGGTTTGCCATCCAAAAAGGCGATTATGATGCCCTCAATTATTTCAATAACTGGATTATCAACGCCAAGGCCCAGGGCTTTTTAAAGGAGAAAAAAGCATACTGGTTTGAATCCAGAAAATGGGAAGGCCTTGTTAAATAAACCGGCAAGGCGTTTTACCCTGGTGGACCTGGCAGTGGTCATGGCAGTGGCTGCTGCTGTTGTCTTTTTTTTTGTCCGTGCGGTCCGGGTGCTGGATTATCAGTGGGAATGGGAGGTCATTCCCGGCTATTTTCTGTTCAGGGACCCGGTCACTGGCCGACTTCAGCCCAATATGCTTTTACAGGGCTTTGTGACCACCATAAAACTGAGTGTCTGGTCCATGGTGCTGGGGTTTGTTCTGGGAACCCTTTCCGGAATCATGAGTGCCAAAGGGGGATTTCTCAGCCGGTTTATCAGCCGGTTTTATGTGGAAACCGTCCGGAACATTCCCTCTCTGGTGCTGGTAATCCTGTTTTATTATTTTGTCTCCAGCCAGTTTCTGGATGCCCTGGGACTGGATATCTGGCTTCGCAGCCAGTCAGATACCCTGCGGGGAATGGTGGCATTTCTTGGTGCGGATTCCGGCCAGATAAATGCATTTGTTTCAGCAGCGATTGCCCTGGCTATCTATGAAGGGGCATATATTTCTGAAATCGTAAGAGGCGGCATCAACAGTATTCCGGCAGGCCAGTGGGAAGCAGCCTGGTCCATCGGCCTGTCCCGGTCCAAAACCTTCCGGCTGGTGGTGCTGCCCCAGGCCTTCAGGCGGGCCGCATTTCCCATGGCCGGCCAGTTCATATCCACTATCAAGGATTCCGCCATTGTGTCGGTCATCTCTGTCCAGGAACTCACCTTCCAGGGAATGGAACTTATGGCCGCCACCTTCCTGACCTTTGAAATCTGGATCACCATCACCCTTTTGTATTTTGTCCTGACTTTTTCTTTGTCCCGGTCCATATCGTTTTTTGAAAAAAAGATGGCCATCCGGCAGTAATACTATCTGCTCAAAATTTCCGTGTTTTTTTTCTGTTACGTGACGCCTCTTGTATGGCCTGTGCCAGGGCCTGGATTTTGGGGCCGTCTTTTTCCCACATCCGGCAGGAATCCACCAGAAATCCGCTTTCTTTGATATCTTCGATGTTTTCCGGCAAAACCATGGGTTTTCTGCGTTTTTCAGTGAGCCATCCATGGACCATCTCCTGGGCCATGGCCTTGGTCAGGGTGCAAAGATGGGTACATCCTCTGGTGCCTCCCATGATCTCGGCTACTTTGCGTGTGAAGCCGGGTTTGATTTCCAGCCCTTCCAGCATAGGGACCCGGTCCAGGGTGGTGCGGCAATCTGCCATGGGAATGGTGGGCATGTCTGCCTGGGCCTCTATGATGCGCAGCGGGTCCGGAGCTACCCGGCAGAACAGGCGGATATGGTGGATGGTGCCGGGTTCCTTTACATGTCCGGTGATATCGAATATCTTCACATACCGGGTATCGGTCAATTCCCCTGTCACAATAACCTGGCCGTTTTCATAAGGAAAGGTGGTCATGGAGATATCCCGGGTGTGGATCCGGGAAAGGTCTTTTATAAATTCTGCCAGCATGTCAGCTCCTTTTTTATTGGCATTCCAGGAGGAAAAATTATCAGCTTTTAGTGGGATCACAATGGGCAGGTGATTGACCAAAAGACTGCGGGCATTGTCCCGATGTCTATATTCGGTTTAATATATCGTGAGTTCCGATGGTTCTGAAAACCAGTCCGTCTTCAATAAATTGAAACGTAAATCGATATTTCATGGTGATTGAACCCTCGCAACGATTTTTTGCTCCCTGTATCTGCTTGACCCTGAGCGATGGGTGTGATGGGTTTTTTAAAAAAAGAGACAGTTTTTCATCAAAGGTCTTTTGAATTTTTTGGGGCAATTTATGATACTCTTTTTTGAATCGTCTGCTGAATTGAAAAGATTTTATTTCTTCAACCATTTTAACCCTTCTTTTGCAGAGTCGAATTTCCCGGATAACCGATCTTTTTCAATGTCTTCATCCGCCTGGGATTCCATTTTCTGCCATTCTTTTGTCCAATACCATCCCTGGGAAGGATCGATCAGTTTTCTGGGCTTTAGGATGATCTGATTTTCATGAATAGCCACTTCAAGATAATCACCCTTTTCTATTCCGAGACTGAGCATAATCTTTTTTGGTATGCGGATCTGTCCTTGGTGGCTTATTTTCATTATGGTTGATATTGACATCATCGCTCCTTTTGTAATCAATTAAGCAATTACACTTTTAATCTATTTTAGATCTTCGTTTTATTCGCGTCAAGAGGTTACAGTGTTTTCTTGCTTTTACGCGAGGCATGCTTTACCGCCCGGACCAGGGTGGTGCGGCATTCTGCCATGGGAATGGTCGGCATGTCAGCCTGGGCTTCGAGGATGCGCAAAAGGTTCGGTGCCACCCGACAGAACAGGGTTTAAGTGTTTTAAGCTAATACCTGACGGCTGATTGCTTATATTTTCATCATTTGTTGTGGTCTCTCAGCCATGATTGTTAATGACATTCCAAAAGGAAAAATTTCAGTTTTTAATGATCAATGGTTATGGTATCCTATAGAGACATATTTTAGCAAGGGTCTGTGTGATGCAACCAAACGACAGTGCCAGCTATGCAAAAATCGTTGAATGGTCTGAAGAAGACCAGTGTTATGTTGGCAGTGCCCCCGGATTGGTTTTCGGCGGGTGCCAGGGGGATGATGAAAAAAAAGTGTTTGAAGAGCTCTGCCAGATTGTAGAGGAGGCGATCGATCTGTATCGGAAAGACAACAAATCATTGCCGCCGGCGACCGCTGGAAATGATCTGGCAAATCGCCTGCAAAGTGTTGCATGATGTCACATTTGAAACGGTGTCTCCGATGTAATAATCGGCTGAAAAAATTATTAATTCCATTCGTTAAACAACAAGGAGGGCTGTATGGCCTGTATGATAGATGAAAAAAAGATAGAAGAAACCATTGCATTTCACGGGCATTCCTGCCCGGGACTGGCCATCGGGATCAGGGCTGCAGAGCTGGCATTGAACCGTCTGGACTTTACAACGGGTGCCAACATGGTGTGTGTGACCGAAACCGACATGTGCGGGGTGGACGGGATCCAGTATCTGACCGGGTGCACATACGGCAAGGGAAACCTGATTCATAAAGATTTCGGCAAGCCCGGGTTTACCTTTTATGACCGGGACAATGAAAAAGGGTTCCGTGCCCTTTTTCAGGACGATGCCGTGGATGCGCTGGCACCTGCCGGAGGCTTTGCAGACAGGGAAGACCGGCTGCGGGCCATCATGGCAGCTGATCTGGGTGCACTTTTTCAGGTGGAGGGTGTCATGGAGCCGCCGGTCCGGCCGCCCCGCATCCTGGATAGCATGAAATGCCGGGACTGTGGGGAAAAGGTCATGGAATCCAGGATCCGCAGGTTCGGGGGCAAAGATCTGTGCATTCCCTGTTTCCAGAAGCATGAGCAGAAAATTTGAGGCCCGGGCGTAATTTTGTATGGTTTTGTGCCTGCCAGGTTCAATCCGAGGGCAGGGGAAACAATACAGATACCCGGGTATAGCCGTCACAGGGCGGGCCGGGCAGTCTGTTGCACCCTTCTATGCTGCCCGGGCAGACATCGGTGTCCCCGGGCAGACGGCTGCAGCGTTTGGAGGTCATGGAGATTTTAAACCGGTACCGTTCGGAAAATATTTTCATGCGCAGCAGGTCTGCTCCCTTGCCTCCGGCATTGAAATTATAGGGCTGTCCGGAAGAATACTGCAGGGTTTCCTGGGTGGTGAAAAATCCTTCAAAAATGCGTTTCTGGGCTTCCGGGGTAAGTCCTGTTCCCTGGTCCCGGACAATGAATTCCACACCCTTTGCCGTGTCCTGCACCCGGACATGGATGTGTCCGCCGTCCGGGGTGTTTTCAATGGCATTGCGTATAAGGCCGTCCACCACTTTCTGTAAAGGGTCAAGGGGGATCCGGATGGGGGGGACAGAAGACAGGCTGGTTTTCAGATCCACATCCCGGCGGCTGAACAAAGGCCTGGTTTCGGTGATGCGCTGTGCCACAAAACTGTCCAGATGCACCTGTTTTTCTTCAAGATCCCTGGTGGAAAAAATATCATCCAGTTTTTTTCTGACTTTCTGGATAACCCCTGTTTCACCTGTCTCCTGTGCGATCAGGGCTTCAATAACATCTTTGCACTGGTCAAAAATAAGGGTGTACACGGGTTTGTGGGAAAAAGATTTTTTTTCCACAATATCATAGATTTCATTTTCAATGCCGATAAGGCGTTTGAGGTTGCGCTGCATACGCTCCAGGGTGGGCTGCCAGGTTTGCCGGGGCAGGCTTTCCAGTCTGCGGGACAAAATTTTTATGGAGCTGAGCAGTACTGCCACCGGGGTTTTGAGCTCATGGGACAGGTGGCTGATCATTTTGTCCTTGGCCGCATTCAGACTTTTCAATTCTTCATTGGCTTTTTTCAGTTCTTCAGAGACCCTGGCGTTTTCAATGGACAGGGCAACCGATGCTGCGATAGTGCTCAAGGTTTCAAGGTCGGTCTGGTCAAATACCCCTTCTTTTTTGTTGTCAGCTGAGATTACCCCGATGATGCGCGTGTTGGTGTGCAAAGGTACCACCATCACATTTTTTACCTCGTATCCGATCTTCTGGTTTCTGTTCTGGTGCAGTTTCTGATCCTCAGGCAAAGATGTCATGATAATGGGCTTGCCCGTCTTGACCACCTGGCCGGACAGCAGTTCATCGACCTGAAACCGGATTTTTTTGACCCGTTCTCTGGTGGTGGGGTCGTCATGGGCCATACTCAATACATAAAACTCATTTTCATTTTCATCCAGGAGCATGACATTGGCGCCCTGGGTGCCCAGCAGTTCTTTGATCTCACTGCTGATATATTCGAGCAGCTGGGGCAGCCGGGGGTATTGGGGCAGGGCCTGGCTGATGCGGTTTATGGCGCTTTGGTTCCGGTCAATACGCTTTTCCATGGTCACATCCCGGAACACCATGACCATGCCTGCAGGTTTCAGGTCCTCATCTCTGTCAACTCCCACCCGGACCACCACATCCAGCATCTGCCCTGTTCTGGTCAGACGTCTGGTGTTCATCTTCAATACATTTTTGCCCGGAGGCAGGGTTTTGATTTTTCTGGTAAGCTCTGAGCGCAGATGCAGCGGGATATATTCTTTTCCCCGGGTGCCTTTGAATTCTTCCAGGGTCCAGCCGAATGTCTGGGTGAATGCAGGGTTCAGATAGGTGATCATCCCTGCGGCATCGCGGATCAGCACGGGGTAGGGAATAAATTTTAAAAATTTTCTGTGGTAATCGGCGGCAACCCGGTCTTTTTCCCACAACGATTCCTGGTGCCGGAGCTGGTTTTCAAGATCATTTACCTGCTTTGCCAGTGACGTATAACTTGGTTTTTCACTCATAGGCATCCTTTTACACAAACAATACCAGGCTGGCCGCCATTACAGCCATGCCGGCCACCACACCGTACATGGCAATGTGATGGTCCCCGTATTTTTCCGCTGTGGGCAGCAGTTCATCCAGGGAAATAAATACCATGATGCCGGCCACTCCGGCAAACAACAGGCCGAATAAGGTGTCGGTGGCGTATCTGAGAATCAGAAAATACCCCAGCAAAGCCCCCACCGGTTCGGCCAGGCCCGATAAAAACGACAGACCAAAGGCTTTTTTCCGGCTGCCCGTGGCAAAAAAGATGGGAACGGATACGGCAATGCCCTCAGGGATATTGTGGATGGCAATGGCAATGGCTATGCTCATGCCCAGGGCCGGGTCCTGGAGTGCACCCACAAATGTGGCAATACCTTCGGGGAAATTGTGGATACCGATGGCCAGGGCGGAAAACAGCCCCATGCGGTGCAGTTTTTTTTTCTGCAGTAATATATCCTGGTCTGGAATTTCTTCTACATTCCTGAGTTCATGGGGGTTTTCATAACCGGGAACCAGATAGTCGATCAGGGCGATCAAAACAATCCCGGCAAAGAACGCCAGGGTGGTCATCAGATACCCCTGAAAGGGGCCAAGCGCAGCTTCCAAAGAGTGCCTGGCCTTGACAAAAATTTCCACCAGGGACACATAGATCATGACCCCGGCGGAAAATCCCAGAGAAGCAGTTAAAAACCGGGTATTGGTACGTTTGGCAAAAATGGCCAGACCACTGCCGATACCGGTTGACAGGCCCGCCAGAACGGTGAGGGAGAACGCAAACAAAACCGTTCCGGTATCATATGCCATATTAACACATCTCCTCAAAAATTGTGTCAAAGCAGAAATGCACACAGCAGATTGTCTGCACTGCCTGTGGCATCTCTGATCCAGCTACTGGTTGTAATAGTTTTTACAGGGCAATGTCAATATGCATTCCGATACTCGGGGCTGAATCCCGGCATCATGTGCTTTTTTCCCACGGTCTGTCCTTTGGCAAAACTGTCCAGAAACCTGCGGACATTGCCGGTGACAAAAGAGATGAGATGAATGTTTTGCTCTGATATCAGATCTGCGGGTTTTCGTGAGATGGCACCGCAGACCAGGGTATCAATTTCAAGTGATTTCAAAGTAGTGATAAGGTGCACAGGAGATTCCGGATCAAAAGGTGTATAAAACTGTCTGGTTATATGCCTGTTTTCGATCTGGACCACCAGCAGGGTGCGGGCGGAATCAAAAACAGGTGAAATCCGGTTTCCCCATATGGTGACAGCAATTTTCACAAAAAATCTCCGTGCGCAGAATTGGTATGCCATTGTATTGCTGCACCAGACAGATGCAAAGCCTGTGCCGGACTATACCGGAATGTGGGGGCGCGGTTAATGATCTGAAAAAATTCCTGTCTGGCAGGCAATCCTGGGGTTTATAAACAAATGTTGCCACCGGTCATCCATGGGGGAGGGTCGCAAAAACAGGACCTGTCCAGCGGCATGGGTTGCATTTATAATTTGATGCCCAGTTTTTTTATGCGCCGGAACAGGGTGCTTTTATGGATCCCCAGGTCTTTTGCAGCCGCATTTCTGTTGTAGTTGTTTCTGGCAAGGGCATCGGATATCAGATTGATCTGTGCGGCTTTTACCGGATCATCCGAAGATTTTTGGGAGGAAACCGGTTTTCCAACAAGAAATCCGGGCAGGTGCTCCCAGGTGATGATACCTTCCTGACACAGGACAAAGGCATGCTCGATAATGTTTTCCAGTTCCCGTATATTGCCGGGAAAGGTGTGGGACATAAGCGCTGCCAGAACGGCCTGATCAATTCCCTGGATGAATTTTCCCTGGCGCAGATTCAGTTTTGAAATAAAGCGCTCCACCAGCAGGGGTACATCTTCCATGCGCTGGTGCAACGGCGGCAGGGTGAGCCGGACCACATTGACCCGGTAGTACAGATCCTGTCTGAATTGGTCGGCAGCCATAAGCTCGGACAGGTCCTTGTTGGTGGCCGCAATGATCCGGATATCGGTTTTTTCCTTTTCTATGCCGCCCAACGGGGTATATTCATGTTCCTGGAGCACCCGGAGCAGGCTCACCTGGAAGGCAGGGCTGGTATCTCCGATTTCATCTAAAAAGATGGTGCCTCCGTGGGCCAGGGCGAACTGGCCCGGTTTGTCTTTGACAGCATGGGTAAAGGCCCCTTTTTTATACCCGAACAGTTCGGATTCCAGCAGGGTGTCGGGCAGTGCCCCGCAGTTGATGGCCATGAAGGGTTTGTCTTTTCTGGGTCCCATGTTATGGATGGCCCGGGCCAGGAGTTCTTTGCCTGTGCCGGTTTCTCCTTCTATGAGAACGGTGGCATCCGAGCTGGATACCTGGGGCAGGATGGCAAAGATTTTTTTCATGGCACTGCTGTTGCTGACAATATCTTCCACCTGGAAGCTGGCGGACAATTCCTTGCGCAGCTCTTCCACCAGGGAATGATCTCTGAAAATTTCCACCCCGCCTATGACATCATTGTTTTTGTCTATGAGCAGGGAGGTGGACACGGATATGGGGATCTTTTTCTGCTGGCTGTTGATGATATATGCGGAGGTGGAGACATAGGGTTTGCCTTCTTCCATGGTCTTTTTCAGGGCGCAGTCCACTTCGCACATATTGGACCGGAATACCTCCCAGCAGTGGCGGCCGATGGCATCTTTTCTGCTGATACCGGTGATCTCTTCGGCAGCCCGGTTGAAAGAGGTGATCTCCCAGTTGTAGTCAATGGTGAATACCCCGTCGGAAATGCATTCCAGGATGACCTGGGTGGTTTCCTTTGTCAGGGGGCCGAATATTTTCTTTTTATGAATCATGGGGTTTTTGCCTGAAGGTTAAATGGATTCCTTTGTTTTTATACACAAAACAGTCCGTAAATGCAACTGCGGGGCACAGGGCACCCAACAAGGCGCATCAGGCGGGTCTCAGGTACCGGACCTGTTCCAGATACCGGGTTTTGCACAGGGTTTCCACAGCTGCCAGGGTGGAAAAGGCCCGGTTGAAATCGGTTTTTCCTGTGACAAACAAACCATGGCCATGGACAATCACACTGTCTGATGTTTCACATGCCCTGGGCAGGGTGTTGCATAGCCCGTAGGGGCCGGTTCCCACTTCTCCGGGTACGATGGGAACAGACCCGATGGTCCGGGGCACGGGGCAGTGGGTATGGCATTTGTCTGCAAAAGCACAGGCAGCCTTCCGGACGGGATCACAGTCCATGGATGCAATCACACAAAATTTGGGATGTCCGTGGAGAATGACCTGGCAGCCGGTGCGGGCAATGGTTTCCAGATGAGCGGTCAGTTCACTGGAAGCGGTGATGCCCGCGGTGGAAGAGCCGTCCAGGGGGACCGGATCGATGCATCCCGTGAGTTCATCCAGGCTGGCCCCGGTCTGGCTGATATACAGGGTGTTGTTCCAGCAGCAGGACAGGTTGCCGAAATAGGAATCCACCAGGCCATGGTCCACGATTTTTCTGCCTGCCTGGACCATGGCTGCATACACATCTTTCTCCCTGCAAAACGGACTGTGCATCAGGTCAAAGGAGGCGGGCAGCTCTTTTTGTAAAAAAGGCAGGACCTGGTCAAAAACCTGGTCCATTTCCGGATCCTTACGACCGGTTTTCAGGCCGGTCAGGTAATTGCTGAAAAATGCCACAAAACAGGCAAAGCATACTGAACTGATGTGCACAAATCCCTGTTCCGGGCTGACAGTTCCCGGCGCAATCACAGCCGGTCCGAAAAATCCGGTGTTCCGGTCATTTCCCTGGATAATCACGGTTTTTCTCTGTTTCAGGGCCGTTACAATGGCGGGAAGATCAAACTGCTCCACCACGGGCAGGTCATGCAGAAAGGTACGGGTTTCACAGTCTTGGGGCATAATAGTGCCCGCGGCTTTAAGGGCACGGCCGGCCAGAAACCTGATGATCCGGTCATAGGGAAACCCGGGACGTAAAAAGACCAGAGAATTGATATTCAGGTGAAGGAAAATTCTTTCCAGCACCGGAATTTCCGGGGCGGTTCTATTCCATACCAGGTCCTGATCCAGCCCGCCCACCAGGGGGGCACCCGGACCGGAAGGTGCGGCAAGGCCCGCATCCACAAGTTTATGGGCATATTTTTTTACAAGGATTTCCACGAAACCCCCAGCTGTTCTGCTTTTTTGCGTGTGGGCAGGCCGTTTTGGGTCAGGCCCCGCACACTGTAATAGGCAGCTTTGGCCTGCAAAAAATCTGCCCGGTCAATGGGGGGCACCCGGATCTGGCTTGCGCCGGTGCCGGGTTGTGTGAAAAACCGGGCAGGCAGGTCATCGTGCCGGGCATCGAAGCCCCTGCAGCTGTTGATGATCCGTTCATTGTAATATATTCTTTCTCCTGCAGCCAGAAGATCCTGTGCAGTGACATCCTGACCGGTCACAGCAGAGAACACTTTGGCATATTCTTCCAGGCCGGCGGCAAAGAAAATGAACTTGCAGGCGATCAACGAATCCACCACTGCATTGGAATCCTCTGCGATTTTGATGATTCTGGCTTTGCCGCTGAAGGAAAACCGGTCCGTGGCCACGGGTTTTCTTAAAATTTCATGGGAAATGGGATAGGCCCGCAGATGACATCCCCCCCTGGTGGACATGGCAAATCCCAGGGCCATGCCATATGCACCCCTTGGGTCATAGGCCGGCAGTTCCAGGCCCTTGACCGCCATGGCAGCATCCGGCTGCCCCATGGATCCGGCATAGGCGGCAGCCCCTTTTTTCAAGGCTTTCCCCTGTCCCCGGTCCAGGGCAATGTCATCCAGCAGTGCCAGCAAAGAGGCAGGGGTAAAATCTTTTTGTGTAATCTCCCGAAAACAGGCCAGGGTGACGGCAGCGGAAATGGTGTCCATGCCCAGGCTGTTGCAGCGCTGGTTGGCTGCGGTGACAAGATGGATATCCTGTAATCCCACAAGGGCTGTAAAATGGGACATGGTTTCAAATTCAGGCATGGCAGTGCCGGCAGAGGTTCGGGTGCCGATTTTTTTGCACAGAATGTGGCATCCTCTGCATCCGTGGTTTTTCGGGGAATAAGCCCGGGCATAGGCAGCGGCATTGAGGTTTTTTGCAGAACCATACCAGGTGGCGGAAAAGTTGTCTGTGGGCATCATGTGCCGGTTGTCCATCAGATCATACATGGCACCGGTCCCCATGCGGGAAAATCCGTATCTGCCCATGAGGGCGGGGGATGCCGCAGTCACGCGGATTATGTCTTGTCTGGCCTGTTTAAGCAGTTCAGGGTCTTTGACCCGGGTGCGGCCCGTGCCTGACACCAGAATGTATTTGAGTTTTTTTGCACCCAGGCACATCCCCAGTCCTGTGCGGCCGGCAGCATGGTACCGGTCCGTGATGACTGCGGCAAACCGCACCCTGTTTTCCCCTGCCGGTCCGATGCAGGCAAGGCCGGCCTTTTTGGGGTTCAGGTGCTGGTGCACGGCATCGGTTGTCATCCCCCACAGGATTTTGGCTTCGACCAGGCTGATATGGCTGTCGCTGATTTCAATGCCCACAGGTGTGTTGCTTTTGCCGGTGATGACAATCCCGTCCCAGCCGGCCCGTTTGAGCTGTACCCCTATTTTCCCGCCCACAGAGGCATCTGCCATAAGCCCGGTCAAAGGGGAGATCGACACCATATGGCAGCGCCCGGATGTGGGGGCGGAAGTGGCGGTGAGGGGTCCTGTGAACAGGCACACCGGCACGTCCGGGTGGTCCCGGTCCAGGGTGGCGGCCGGCTGCAGAAACAAACCGCCCATGCCCCTGCCCCCCAGATACCGGGTACAGATGTCAGGGGACAGGGGCTGGACGTCAATTTTTTGCCGGGTCAGGTCGATCAGGGCAATCTTTCCGCTCCAGCCGTACATGGGCAGTGCCTGCTTTCTTATGTTGCAGTTTTGGTTTTCAGGGAAGTCCCCCGGCTGCCGGGTGACTTCCCTGTGTTTGACTCAGGGCTACGCTTTACGGATCAGCATCAGGCAGCCATCAAAAATACACGGGATTCCATACCATCTTGTCTATAAGGGTATTGAGACGGTCTACGTCATTGTTGTGTTTGAACCGGGAAAAGGCGCAGTCGTTATCTGTTACCCCGGCTTTGATGGCCTCGGCCCCGACCTTTTTGGCCACTGCAATGGACACTTGTCGCAGCTGATCCAGGGGCGGGCACAAAATGCCGTCCTGGATATCCTGGTCTGTGATAAACTCAGCCACAGCATGGGCAGCGGCAGAAAAAAAGACAGGCAGCACTTTTGCAGCGCCGGAAGCCACGATCCCCAGGCCCACCCCGGGAAAGATAAAGGCATTGTTCATCTGGCCGATGCGGTATGTTTTGTCTTTGTGCATCACTGGTGCAAAAGGAGAACCTGTTGCCACCAGTGCTTTTCCATCGGTCCACCGGTACAGATCTTCAGGCAGTGCTTCGGTTTTGGTGGTAGGGTTGCTCAAAGGCAGGATCACCGGCCGGTCCGTGTTTTCTGCCACTGCATCCACAATCTTCCGGGTAAAACAGCCGGGTTGGCCTGATGTGCCGATGAGCACTGTTACCTTTTCATTGATGACAGCATTGACAAGGGTATTGTCTTTTGGGGTTTTGATCCAGGAAAGGGTGTGCAGGTCCCTGGCAAATTTGGTTTTATACGGTTCCAGGTCCCGGTCTGTGGTGACCACCCCTTTGGAATCCAGGGTGAGAATCCTGTTTTTTGCCGCATTTTCATCCATGCCCTGTTCCATCAGTTCGGTCATGATCTGTTCCGCAATACCCACCCCGCCGGCACCGGCACCATGCACCAGAAACACCTGGTCAGTGAGAGATTGTTTTTTGGATTTCATGGCAGCCAGAATACCGGCCAGGGTTATGGCGCCTGTGCCCTGTATATCGTCGTTAAAGGAAATGACCTGGTCAAGAAACTTGTCCCGCACGGAAAACGCCGCCTGCTTGGAAAAATCCTCCCACTGACACAGGGCTTTGGGAAAGACTTTTTTAAATGCGGTGACAAATTTTTCTATAAAGGTGTCGTAATCATCACCTTTGAGTCTTTTGTGGCGCCAGCCGAGATAATTGGGATCACTGATCAAATCCGGATTGTCGGTTCCCACATCCAGGGAGATGGGCAGACAGTGCCAGGGAGCAATGCCGGCGCCCTGGGTATAGAGCATGAGTTTGCCCAGGCAGATGGGAATGCCGCCGGCACCCTGGTCCCCGATGCCTAAAATACCCTGGTTGTCTGTTACCACCGCCACACGGATATCCTGGTCTGTGTAATTGCCCAGGATCTGTTCCGCATAGTCGATGTTGTCGGGAAACAGGTGGATGCCGTTGGCCCGTCTGAACATGGTGGAATACTGCTGGCAGGCCAGGCCCACGGTGGGGGTATAGATAATGGGGAGAAACTGGGTTATGTCACTGGCGATAACCGCATGGGCCAGCACCACATTCCTGTCGTACAGACTTCTGATATAGATAAATTTTTCAATGTCATTTTCTTTTTTTGCCACAATATCCAGGCTGGTTTTTACCTGGTCTTCAAGGGTCTTGACCCGGGGGGGCAAAAATCCGCTCAACTTCAGCCGGATACGATCGGCAATGGAAAAAGCGGTCCCTTTGCTGATGTTGTTGAAGCGGAGAATATCATAGCCCCGCAGATTAATGGTGACACCGGTGGTTTCACCGTATTCACCGTATTCAAACTCAAAATGGTTGATTTCCATGATACAAATGTTTCCTTTTCATTAATGCCGTAAGTGTACATACAAAAATAGAAACGGATATAATAGCATACATTTGTATCATAGGAAACAGCTGAAAAAATCAACAAACAGGACAATCCCATGGAACTATATCCTGTTTGATTGACCGATATCCATCCCTCTGGGGGGCGTTTTGAAACCCTATTTCTGCTGGACCCGTAAATCCTTGCGCAGTATTTTGCCCACATTGGACTTGGGCAGTTCATACCGGAATTCCACTGCCACGGGCAGCTTGTATTTGGCCAGTTTCTGGGAACAATAGTCAACAACTTCTTTTTCCGTCATGTCCTGGCCTTCTTTGAGCACGATAAACGCTTTGACCGCCTCTCCGCGTTTGGGATGGGGGATGCCGATGCAGCAGGCTTCCAGAATTTTGGGGTGTTCAAACAGCACCTCATCGATATCTCTTGGATATACATTGTATCCGCCGGAAATGATCATATCCTTGATACGGTCAACAATGTAAAAATACCCGTCTTCATCCATTCTGGCCACATCCCCGGTGCACAGAAACCCTTCTTTGGTGAGGGTTTTGGCGGTTTCCTCCGGCTTGTCCAGATACCCTTTCATGATCTGGGGCCCACGCATGAGCAGCTCTCCTGCTTCTCCCACCGGCATTTCCTTTGTGCTGTCTTCCAGGTCCACGATTCTGCATTCGGTTTCAGGAATGGGTATGCCGATGCTGCCCACTTTTCTGGTACCGTTAAAGGGGTTGATATGGGTGACAGGAGAAGATTCGGTAAGACCGAAACCCTCCACAATGATGGAGCCGGTTATTTTCTGGAATTTGTTGATCACCTCCAGGGGCAGGGGTGCGCTGCCGGAAAAGCAGCCTTTGATGCTGGTCAGATCGGTATGTTCCATGTCAGGATGACCCAGCATGCCGATATACATGGTGGGAACCAGGGGGGCAAAGGTGACCCTGAATTTGGAAATCGCTTCCAGCAGGGGTTCGGGCTGGGGTTTGGGCACCAGAACATTGGTCCATCCCATGCGCACGGCAAGGTTCATGGACACAGACATGCCGAATACATGGAAAAAAGGCAGGGCGCCCAGCATGATTTCCGCACCTTTTTCAAATTCAGGGAACCATGCTTCGATCTGCTGGATCTGACAGGCAATGTTTTTGTGGGTGAGCATCACCCCCTTGGAAACGCCTGTGGTACCGCCGGTATACTGGTACATGGCCACATCATCGAGTGTGATTTCCGCCTGGGTGGTGTCAGGTGCGTATTTTGTCATGACATCTTTGAAGGCGTGAAGGTCTTTTGCTTCAGACACAGCTGCGGCCAGGCCTTTTTTCTTTGCCACCAAAGGAAAGAGCAGCCGTTTGACAAAGGGAAGGTAATCTCCGATGGAGGTGTAGACAATGGTTTTGATGCTGGTTTTCTCCCGCAGTTTCACCATCCGGTCGGCCAGCAGGTCCAGGGTGATGAGGAATGTGGATCCGGAATCAGTGAACTGATGTTCCAGTTCCCGGTCCGAGTACAGGGGATTGTTGAACACCACAACACCCCCGATTCTGAGGGTTGCGTAATACGCCACCACACAGGGGATCACATTGGGCAGAAGGATGGCCACGCTGCTTCCTTTTTTTATGCCGTAATCCTTGAGCGCTGCGGCAAATCGGCCCACCATGTCATCGAGTTCCCTGAAGGTCACGGTATATCCCTGGAAAATCAGGGCAGGGTGATCCGGGAACTGTTTTGCCGATTCTGTCAGGTACTGGGGAACCGGGATATCTGTGAAATCAATGGTTGGTTCAATACCCGGTTCATAGGATTTTAACCATATTTTTTTTGCATAAAGGCTTTGATCGGCCAATTTCAGCTCCTTTCACTACAGTTGGATTGTATCCAAATTTTAAGATTAAAAGAATAATTTGTTAGCTCAGAAGAGAATTTTTTTTCTTTTTCCTGGAAGAGACACTCTGACCCAGGAGCCATCCAAAAAAGATAACCCCGAAGCCGGCCAGAAACCATTTGATCATACCGGTTTTAAACACCTGGCCCGATTGTTCTTCGATCTGAGCGATATTCCTGGAAAGCTGGTCGTTCTGCGCTTCCAGGATTTTGTTTTTTTCCATGATCTCCACAACATCTTCAGAGTTGCCTGCCAGGGCTGCGTATTGTTTCTGGCTGGCAGCCAGTTGTTGTGTAAGCAGATTGTTCTTTTTCTGTGCTTCTTCCAGGGCTGTTTTCAGGTCAGCTGCAGCTTTTTGTCCGGAGCTGCTTTCGGATGTCAGCCGGCTTTTCAGGGTTTCATTGGCTGCGGTCAGGTTCTGCAATTGTTTTTGTAATACCTGGATTTTTTGTTCCAATTGTTCAATGATCATTGTTTTAGGGGGATCGAACATCACGAAGTTTTTGTCCACCCATCCGGTTTCCCCGGAGGAAAGCTGCACGTTGAAATAGCCGTTTTCTTCGCCCAGAATGGTTAAAGGAGTATTGCTCTCAAGGGTTTCCAATACCGGGTAAGAAGGCCCGGGACCCTGTCTGAAGGTGAGGATAAGCATATCACTGACATAACCGGTCCTGGTTTCAGCATATGCTGCCCCGCCGGCGCACAGGATGAACAGAACCAATATAAATATAAAAGTGAAAAACGTGCGCATGTTGCCTCCGAATTTAATTTTTGATTTCAATAGCAATCCCTGCAGAGTTTTACAATAGCCAAAAGTAAGGTATAAAAAAAAACTTGCCAAAAGACCGGGAACAAGGATATCAAACACCAAAGGTTTTGCAAAGCAGACAGGAAAAAAAATGAATCAGACGCTGTATCAGAAATTATGTGTGGCCAACATCATGAACGGGGTAGTTGAGGGACTGTGTAATTTTTCCCACCCAAGCCGGGTGGCCCTGATCTTTGCGCCCGGTCCGGAAGATCCGGTGATGGTGCTGGATACCCAGGACCTGCTCCAGGGGCATGAGGTCAAAATCCGTAACATGTTTTTTTCAGAAGACAATCCCTGGCGGTCCCGGATTCAGGACAGAATCAATTCCCAACCCCGGGGATACCTTATTCCGGAAAATGACCTGGCCCTGTCCGGCCTGATTTCCTATGGCGGCAGCTGCAGTGAATTTTTTTACCAGGCATGGTTTACAGAACACCACCCGGATCTGTGTTCCATCTATCCCACGGAAAGATGGCTGGAGCAGGCTGCCACCCTGCTTATTCATGATTTCAATTCCCGGAAGGCTGCCATTAATTCTTCTGAATATGTACTCAAAAATTATGCCCTTCAGGCCGTAGCTGATCACATCGTGGATGAAAGAGAGCGCAATCTCGGGTATGACAGCAGGATACGGGTGACATCCATCCTCAACAATATTCTGGATATTTCCAAAACCAAAGAAGAGGGATTCTGGCCAAAGGGTATTTTGTTTTTCTGTGATCCCAGACAGATAACCAGAACCGAATTTATCACCAAAATCCAGGAACATGAACGGCCCCAGGTATCCAATGTCAAGCATATCCGCAAGTTGCTGCAGGCGGTGGAAGAATCAGACCGCAAACTGGTATCTGACGGCACCGCCATTATCGGCATCACGGGCGGACCTGTACCTGATTACGCCATTGCAGCCCATTTTAAAGGTGATTATGGATTTTTGCACCTGAATGATACCAGGATCGCTTCTTTTTTTGACGGCAGTTTTCATTCCACCACCAGGGAAGCCAAACTGGTGGAACTGGAAGAACTGCTTTTGGATACAGACCTGGACACTGCTGCATCCACCATTCTTTTTCAGGTGGTATCCCACCTGGTCCACAGCGCAGGCAGGGCCCGCCATGGCTGTACCCTGGTCATCGATCTCAATGATCCGCCCCTGCGGCTGTCCGGCCATGTTCTGGACCCGCCCCTGAGTCTTGTGGAACCCCAGAACATAGATCTTGTCTGTTCTCTGCTGAAAATAGACGGAGCTGTCCATTTGACGGCTGACAGCGCCATTCACGGGTTTGCCTGCCTGCTGGACGGGCGGACCATCAACTGGGAGAACATGGCAAGGGGCGCCAGATATAATTCTGCTTTGCGGTTTTCAGCTGCCAATGCCAGGACCATCGTGGTGGTGGTATCTGCGGACCGGCCGGTATCCATAATTTTTAACGGTATTGAAATCAGTGCATTCTGCAACTGGAGACCGGTGAGTCAGCATACACCGGAACCCGTAAGACTGGATAAACATTTAAATGGAGAATAGCTATGAGCCACGACCATAATCACGATCACGACAGCAGCCACAACCACAGCCATGCGCATGATGGCCACACCCATGAACATGGCCATACCCATCCCCATGGACATGAACACACCCATCCGCACGAACACACCCATGCGCATGAGCACACACAGGGGCAAGGCCATGGAGATGGTCAAGAAATGTCTCTGGAGGACAAACTGGCTGTTCTGCTCTCCCATTGGGTGGACCACAATGACAGCCATAAGGACAATTTTTTTTCCTGGGCCAGAAAAGCGGAAGAGGCTGAACTGAAAGAGATTGCAGCCCATCTGCAACAGGCAGGGGAGTTGTCTGAAAAAGTGACCCTGGCGTTAAAACAGGCCGAAAAAGTGCTCAATGGATAAGCATATTTTTCACCTGGCAGGCCAGCGGTTGATGCTGGGATTTGAAGGTACCGGCCTTACCCCGGATCTAAAGGAAATTATTGAAAAATACCAGGCCGGGGGCATAATTTTGTTCCGGTACAATATCCAGTCCCCAAAACAAGTGAAACAGCTGTGCAATGATGCCCAGGCCTTTGCAAAATCCTGCGGCCAACCGCCCCTGTTCATTGCAGTGGACCAGGAAGGCGGAAAGGTTTCCAGGCTTCCGGATCCGTTTACCCGGTTTGCAGGCAACCCGTATATCAGATCTCGTACAGAAGCTGAGAATTTTGCACATATTACCGCAGAAGAACTTATGGATGCCGGGATCAATATGAACCTGGCACCGGTGATGGATGTGGTGCACGGGCAAACAGAGTCCATCATGCAGGACCGAGCCTTTGCCGGAGATGCCCGCACTGTGGCGGATCTGGGAACTACGGTCATAAAGACCCTGCAGAAAAAGGGCATCATGGCGGTTGCCAAACATTTTCCCGGTATCGGCAAAACTGTGCTGGATTCCCACCACCAGCTGCCGGTCCTGGATGCAGATCTTTCCACCCTTGAAGCATCGGATCTGGTGCCTTTTGAAGCAGCTGTGCAGGCGGATGTCACAGGGCTCATGCTGTCCCATATCGTGTATCCCAGTCTGGATGCCTTGTGGCAGGCCAGCCTGTCCGTGGCCATTGCCCGGGATCTGGTAAGAAATGTCCTGGGGTTCCAGGGACTGGTGCTCACCGATGACCTGGACATGAAGGCCATTGCCCATGATATGGCAACCTGCATGGCACAGGTGCTGGCATCAGATATCGACCTTGCCCTGATCTGTCATAAAGGGCCCAGCATTGAAAATGCGTTTCAGGCCCTGGCAGGGCTGCTGGAATCAGACACAGCACTGCAGGCCAAAGCAGAGGTCTGTCTGGAAAGAATATACCGGTATAAGCAAAAATATCTGGGCTGGCACCCGTCCTGAGAATGTCACGCCTGGCGCAAGGTCCTGGAAAAAAACGTCATCCTTCAGGCTGCTGGTGCAAGGCCCTGGAAAAAACATCATCCTCCGGGCCGCAGGTACACCCGTCCCGGATCATGACCGCTCCCCTTGCCGCCACCATGGCGGCATTGTCGCCGCAAAGAGACAAGGGCGGTGCAATGACCTGGATGTTTTTTCGGGCAGCACGCCGGGTCAGGGTGGCCACAAAGGTCTGGTTGGCTGAAACACCGCCGGAAACGCCAATCTGGCGGCAGGACCTGTGCCTGGCCGCCCGCAGCAGTTTTTCACAGAGCACATCGATCACCGCTGCCTGAAAAGCGGCTGCCACCCTGGCCTTGTCTGCCCGGCTTTTTACAGGATTTTCGTGGATATACCGGCCCACGGCTGATTTAAGACCGGAAAAACTGAAATCAAAACTGTCTTTTTCCAAAAGAGACCTGGGAAAGCGAATCTGACCGGGATCACAGGTTTTGGCCATCTGTTCAATCACAGGCCCACCCGGATACCCCAGGTCCAGCATTTTGGAAACCTTGTCAAAGGCTTCTCCTGCAGCGTCATCCCTGGTCTGGCCCATGAGTTCAAACCGGTTGTCGGCTGAGACATGGTAGATATTGGTATGGCCGCCCGATACCACAAGGGCGGTAAAGGGAAATTTAAGATCCGGGTCTGCCAGAAACAAGGAATGGATGTGGGCTTCCAGATGATTGACCCCGGCCAGAGGCAGCCCCCGGCCCCAGGCAAAGGCTTTGGCAAAGCAGAAACCCACCAGCAGGGCCCCGATGAGCCCCGGGCCCCGGGTAGCAGCCACTCCCTGGATATCGCCCGTGGAAATGCCGGCCCGGGATACGGCTTTTTCCACCACCGGGGTAATGGCTTCCACATGCATGCGGGATGCCAGTTCCGGTACCACACCGCCGTACCGGCTATGGACTTCCACCTGGGAGGCGATTACCGAGGACAGGATCCGGTTGTTTTTATCCACCACCGCTGCTGCAGTTTCATCACAGGAAGATTCAATGCCAAGAACAAGCATTGGGGATCAGATCCACTGGATCTTTTTTTCATTGTCTTTTCTGGCGTTGATTTCACCAATGACATAGGCTTTTTCTTCCATGGCTGCCAGGCGGTCCATCACTTCTTGTGCAGACTTTTCCGGCACCACCACCACCATGCCTATACCATTGTTGAAGGTTCTTTGCATTTCCGTCTCTGCCACATTGCCCAGATTCTGGAGCAGTCTGAAGATGGGGGAGGGTTCCCAGGCATTTTTGTGGATGACGGCTGTGCATGCATCAGGAATAACCCGGATAATATTTTCATCAATGCCGCCGCCGGTAATATGGGCAAGCCCATGGATGGGCAGATCCCGCAGCAGGCTCCTTATGGTGGATACATAAATGGTTGTGGGACGAAGCAGTTCTTCACCAAGGGTGGTCCCAAGTTCCGGTATCCTGGTGGCCACATCATATTTGCAGTGGTCAAAAAATATTTTTCTTACCAGGGAAAACCCGTTGGAATGAATGCCGCTGGAGGCAAGACCTATGAGCTTATGCCCCGGCCTGACATAAGACCCGTCAATGATTTTGGTGTTGTCCACAATACCCACGGCAAACCCGGAGAGATCATACTCGCCTGTCTGGTAAATGCCGGGCATTTCTGCGGTTTCACCACCGATAAGGGCACATCCGGCCTGGGTACATCCATTGGCAATGCCCTGGATGATCTGTTCAGCCACCGTGGTTTCCAGTGTGCCCATGGCCAGGTAGTCCAGAAAGAAAAGCGGCTTTGCCCCCTGGACAATGATATCATTGACACACATGGCCACCAGATCAATGCCGATGGTATCGTGCTGATCCATTTGGAACGCAATTTTTAATTTGGTGCCCACTCCGTCCGTGGCACTGACCAGCACCGGATTTGAAATATTGGACAGGTTAAGAGAAAAAAGACCGCCAAAACCGCCGATTTCTCCCATGACTCCGGATCTTGGGGTTGATTTGGCAATATCTTTGATTCTGTCGACCAATTGGTTGGCCTTGTCGATATCAACACCGGAATCAGCATAAGTCAGTGAATCATTCATGAAAATCACCTTGTGTGTGGATGGTTGGAACCTTATAAAACCCTGACAATGATAAACATATGGGCTTTAAAAGTCAAAAGATTTTTGACACAGGCGCCTTTATATTGTATCTATCATATTTTTAACACAGATCAATTTTCGGAGAGAAAAAACCATGAAAACAATCCACATCGGTATTCTGGGGTTTGGTGTTGTGGGTACAGGGGTGGCAACGCTGCTGACCCGTAAAAAACAGCTGCTGGAATCCAGAACCGGTGCCCGTTTAAACCTGAAAACCATTGCTGATATTGATACACAAACCAACCGGGGGATAGATCTTGGCAGCACAGCCCTGGTATCTGATGCCATGACCGTGCTCACGGATCCGGACATTGATATTATTGTGGAACTTATCGGCGGAGAAACCGTGGCCAGAAAATTTATTTGCCAGGCCCTGGAAAACAAAAAACATGTGGTAACCGCCAACAAGGCATTGCTGGCAGGATGGGGCAACGATCTGGTGAAAACCGCCCGGAACAACCAGGTGGATCTGGCTTTTGAGGCCAGTTGCGGAGGATGCATGCCCATTATCAAAACCCTGCGGGAATCTCTGGTTGCCAATGATATCACCTCCATGTCCGCTATTTTAAACGGGACCTGCAACTACATACTCACCAGGATTTCCCGGGAGGGGTGTTCTTTTGAAGAGGCCCTGAAAAAAGCCCAGGAACTGGGTTTTGCTGAAGCAGAACCGTCTCTGGACATTGACGGCCATGACACCGCCCATAAACTGGCCATCCTCAATGCGCTGTCCCATGGTATGGAAATTAATCTTAAAGATATCCATGTTGAGGGCATCCGGCACATCACTCCCACGGATATTGCATTTGCAAAATCTTTTGGTTACACCATAAAGCTGCTGGCCATCGGTAAAATTCACGGGAACCATGTGGAGGCCCGGGTGCATCCCACCATGATTGACAATGCCAATCCTTTGTCCCATGTGGACCATTCCATGAATGCCATTGCCATTGATGCGGATGCCACCGGCAGGACCATGCTCTACGGCCACGGGGCCGGCATGATGCCCACAGCATCGGCCGTGCTCAGTGATATTGCCGATATTGCCAGAAATATTATTTCCGGGACCAAACGCCGGGTTCCCATCCTGGGATATCCGGAGGACAATATCCGGCAGATTCCTGTTCTGTCCATGAAAGAATTGATGACAAGGTATTACCTGCGGTTCGAGGCCCAGGACCATCCCGGGGTTTTGTCCAGGATTTCCGGCATTCTGGGGGAAAACCAGATCAGCATCAAATCCGTGCACCAGAAAGGGCGCAAAACCAACGGCAAAGTACCGGTGGTCATGATCACCCATACAGCCAGAGAAGAATGGGTACAGACCGCACTTTCCCGGATATCGGCCACAGACAGTGTGGTGGGGAACCCCATGGTGATCCGCATCGAAGAGGAGGTGGCCTGATGGATATGCTTGTGGCAGACCTGGAAGGGGTGTTTCTTCCGGAGATCTGGATCAATGTGGCCCTGAAGACCGGCATAGAGGAATTGAAACTCACCACCAGAGATATCAGTGATTATAATGTGCTGATGACCAGACGTCTGGCCCTTTTAAAGGAGCACAAACTCAGGATCCAGGATATCCAGGCGGTAATAGCCACCCTGGAGCCTCTTCCCGGTGCCAGAGAAACTTTGGACTGGATACGTTCCCGTTCCCAGATCATCATATTGTCAGATACGTTTGAGGAGTTTGCAAAACCACTGATGCCCGGTCTGGGATTTCCCACCCTTTTGTGTCACAGCCTGACCATCGATGCCCAGGGCAATATCACAGATTACAACCTGCGCATTGACAACCAGAAGCAAAAAGCGGTGGAAGCGTTTAAAGGCCTGCATTACCAGGTGACTGCCTTTGGTGATTCATACAATGATATTGACATGATCCAGGCCGCCCACCAGGGATTTTTCTTTACACCCCCTGCCTCCGTGGTTACCGATTTTCCGGACATCCCTGTTACCCGGAACTATGACGAACTCAAAGCCATGATAGAATCACTGCTTCAATAAGATTATGGGGGGGGGGCGCCCAATAAAAAAATAATAAAAGGCTTGACCTTTATACATTTTTACCCTATATTGATCGAATTGATGCGGGGTGGAGCAGTCTGGTAGCTCGTCGGGCTCATAACCCGAAGGTCGTTGGTTCAAATCCTTCCCCCGCTACCAAAAAGAAACTAAGGGGTTCAGCGTTCGGCGCTGCCCCTTTTTGTGATTTTTGGAAATGGCTGTCTCACACACTGTTTTTCACACCCGATCAACTTTCCAAACAGGGATCCATCCTGGGTCCGGTATCCAGACACAGAAAATTTTTTGACTGCCTGCTATGTTTGGCTCTGATTGGTTAATTAAAAAGGGTTGCAGGTATCACAGTTAAACAGTACTTCCCTTCGTATTACCCCTCAGGCCGGAGCATAGTGTCGGTCAGCCGGTAAAACCCTTTAAAATTTTCCAGCCAGTAAGCGTAAAATACAATGTTGTCACTGTTGAATGAAGTGACCTGCCGGCGTTTTTCAGAGGCATAAATGAGAAAAAGCCGGCCTGTTTCTTTTTCAATATTATAGATCATGGCGGCAAGATTGTTGTCCAGCACCATGAGATCGCCTTTTTTTAACTGGTTCTCATCCACTTTTTCGGTATGCTGCAGCAGATTTTTCATGGGCAGGTATCCATAATATTTTAATCTTGCAGCCTGTGCCGCCTGGGAGTAAATGGCATAAAAGAGATAAGAATTGTCAGTGGCTTTTGTGGTGAGCGGATTGCCTCCGTATTCATAGGGGATACCAATGAGCTGCCGGGCAACAAAGGGTATGTTCTGCCTGAAAACTTCCCGGGCTGAACCGGCCATCTCCCCTTCCGGTCTGTCGGTAAGGTTGTCTTTTTCATACGGAACCCCCCATGCAAAGACTGTATTAAAAAAGAATAATACCAGAATATAAATAATTTTTTTCATGTTTTTCCCTTGTGTTTGAAAATCTGATATACCATATAAGGTATTGACATAAAAAAAACAAGCATATCCCTTTTACAAATGGGAATGCTGACAGGCGTGTTGTTGTAAAAACAAAAAACTAATGCGAATAAAATCTTATGGAAATTATAACAACCCACAAAGGTACAGATTTTGATGCACTGGCAAGCCTTGTTGCAGCCACCCTTATTTACCCTGATGCCACACCGGTGCTTCCCGGCAATGTCAATGAAAATTTAAAACCGTTTCTGGCCATTCACAAGGATCTGTTTACGTTTTCCGGCCCCGGTGAAATCAACCTGGATATGGTGGACACCCTGATTGTTGTGGACACCCATTCCTGGAGCCGGCTGGACAGCCGCCTGTCTGCTTTGCAGGAAAAGTCTGATCTCAAGATCATTGCCTGGGACCACCATCTGCAGGGGGATATGGCGGTAACCCGGGCCCATATAAATGAGACTGGTGCCTGTGTAACCTTGCTTATACAGCAGATCAAAGCCAAAAGAACCCTGATTACCCCGATCCAGGCGACCTTGTTTCTCATGGGCCTGTACGAAGATACGGGCAATATGACCTTTGCCTCCACTCGGGCGGAAGATGCCCATGCTGCCGGGTTTCTTCTGGACCGGAAAGCAGACCTGAATATCCTGGCCACTTTTTTGAAGCAGGCGTATGCCCAAAAACACAAGGATATCCTTTATGACATGATCCAGAAAAGTCAGACAATAAAAACTGCGGGCTTTTCCGTGGCGTTTTCAAAGCTGGATATCCAGGGCCGGGTCCAGAACCTGGCCATGGTGGTGCAGATGTACAGGGAAATCATGAATGCGGATGCCGTGTTCGGTATTTTCCGGGACCTGGAACAGGACAAGTGCATGGTGATCGGCAGAAGCGGTGTGGATGAAATCAATATCAGCCTGATCATGCGCAGTCTGGGAGGCGGGGGACATCCTGGCGCAGGATCTGCTTTGATCAAGGCGGCCAACCCGGATGTTGTACAGGAAATGATTGTGGAATTGATCAGCGGAAACCAGCAGTCTTCGGTGATGTTGTCGGATATCATGTCCTACCCGGTGGTCAAGGTGCATGAAGATACGCCCGTGGAGGAAGTGGTCATGATTCTGCGGGAGCTGGGATGCACCGGCATGCCGGTGGTGGATGGAGATGAGCGTATCGTGGGGGTGGTGTCCAGGCGGGATTTTAAAAAGATCCGCAAATCCAAACAGATGACCGCCCCGGTAAAGGCCTTTATGACACGCAATGTTGTTACCATTTCCCATGAAAAAAGTGCGGTGGAGGTGGCCAGGCTGATGATCAAGCATGATATCGGCAGGGTGCCGGTGATCAAAGATGACAAAATGATCGGCATCATTACCCGGTCTGATGTGATGATGTATTTTTATGACATGCTGCCGGATTAGCCGCTGTGAGGTGTGGGGAGGTGTGGGGTCCCCCGTTTTAATTGAGCTTTTCTCTGGCTGTGACAGCCAGCTTTTCTCTGAAAATTTTGGCATTATGCCGGATATCCACGGGAAATTCTTTTTCAATGAAAATATGTTCAATATCTGCAGTCAAAGGCGTGGCGCGTGCTAGTTCCAGAAGCTCTGCAATAAACTGTTTTTCATTGGCAATCGGGCAGCAGGGCTCCACAAATACCACCGGTATCTGGCGGTTCATGGGGCCGACCCCTGTGAGGGCACTTCTGTAAACTTTTTCATGGTTGTTGAAGATGGCTTCCACCGGGATGGTGAACAGGGTTTCTTTTTCCGTGATCACCCGGTGGTTTTTACGCCCGCAGAACCAGATACGGCCCTTTGAGTCCATCCATCCCAGATCCCCCATGCGGTGCCAGACTCCGCCGTCCGGATCCGGGATCTTGGCCAGCAGGTCTGCCTCATGGTTGTCAAAATAATTTTCTGTGACCAGGTCTGCTTTTACCGTGATTTCCCCCACCTGTTTTTCCGGAACCAGCAGCGAGTCTCTGATCTGGGTGACAGGGTCATCCGTGATTTTGATAAGACAAACCCGGGTGTTGTTGATGGGCCGGCCGATGCACATGCCGAACCCTTTTTCAGTGAGCTGCCTGGTTTCGGACAAAATTTCATGAGAACCTATGGAGATGACCGGAACCGCTTCTGTGGCCCCGTAAGGGGTGTGGATCTCGGTGGTATCAGACACCAGAGAAGAAAATTGTTCAATATTGGCCGGTGACACCGGGGCACCGGCAGAAATCACCCGGCGCAAAGAGGGCAGTGTGATCCCTTTTTCTCTGCCGTATTTTCCCAGCCGGTGCAGCAGGGCAGGGGAGGCAAACATGTTGGTGACCCCGTGGTTTTCAATGGCTTCGATGATTTTTTCAGGATTTGCCCTGGCCGGCCGGGTAGGGTCCATGTCCGGTATCACCGCAGTCATGCCCAGGGCCGGATCAAACAGAGCAAACAAGGGAAATGTGGGCAGATCGATCTCATCGGATCCGATATTCCAATGGGTCTGGATCTGTTGTATCTGGGCGGTAAAATTGCCATGGGTGTATACCACGCCTTTGGCCGGTCCTGTGGACCCGGTGGTAAACACAATGGCTGCGGTTTCATCTTTTGTGGTCCGGGCATGGCCAAAGTCCTGACGGTTATCGCTTAAAAGCTGTTTCAAAGTATGACCGCCCCAAAACCACCTGCGGCCCACCGTGACCCAGTGGGTGATATTTTTAAAGTAGGCGGGTTTCAGGCGCCGCAGTATATGGGCTTTTTCAATGCCGATGAATGCTTTGGCCCGGCCCTGGTGCAGACACTGCACCATCCGGTCGATGCCCATGCCCGGGTCCACCACTACAGGAACAGCGCCCACCTTGAACATGGCAAACACGATCATGAAAAATTCCATGCCTGGCGGCACCATGAGGATGGTGCGGGTTCCCCGGACAATGCCGATGCTTTCCAGACCATGGGCCAGGCGGTCGGAAAGCTGGTCCAGCTGGCTGAACGTAAGCTGGCTGTATAGCACCCGGCTGTTTTTGTCCCGGCCTGCCGGATAGACCACCGCCCGTTTATAGGGAAAGGACTGGGCGTTTTTTTTCAGGCTTGATGCAATATTACAATAGGTTGTCATAAGAATTTCTTTTTCAGTTTATAAAATAATCCCGGAATAAATCCTTCCGGTTCCCGGGATGGCGGGTGGGTGATTTTGTCGGCCTGGTCCAGGGCAGGGTCAAGGGCATCCTGTGCGGCGGTGACCAGATCATCTTTTCTTTCCTGTATCATGGCCAGTCCCTCTTCCTCATTGACCTGGAACAAAACATACATCTGTTTCACCGTGTCCTCAATTCTTGAAAATGCTTTTACCAGGGTCTGTTTTGATCTTTCCCAGACTTTTTCTTCGGCCTCTGCAATTTTTTTCTGTTCCGGGTAGTGCTCTCCGATTTCTGTAATACGTGCGATTTCATGGTCAAACAATGTTATTGTGTTGTTGTATGCAACCAATGCGTCATACAGCTCCGGTATCTGGTTAAAACAGAATCTGCGCATTTCTTCAGGCAGAGATACGTGGGGCATCTGGATATTTGTATATTCAGGGTTTTTTTTCCCCTGGTCTGTAAAAAACCAGGCATACGTCACCCAGGCGGCGGCTGCAGCCATTGCCGGCAGCACCAGAAAAAGCAATAAACGTCTGAGAGTTATTTTTTTTGTTTTTTTCCCGGGCGATACCGGCGTATTTTCACCAGATGTCTGCGGGCCAGCCTGTTTGTTTCCTTTTGGATCATCAGGTTTCCGATCCGTGTCCAAAAGGTTCTGATCCCGGCTGGTTTCTTCCTGTTTTTTATTTTTTTTTCCAAATCCAAGCATATCTGTGTTTACCCCGGCAGCAGAAAAATGTCAAAACCTGATGTGCAAAACTGAATATTTACCATAGTAGCGTGCGCTTCTATGGGGAGCCCCTGGTGGTGTCCTGTGCCCGGCATATACGCCTCTTGATATGCGCATGGACAGGCAACACAATAAGGTGATTATCAGACCGCAGTCCTGAGGAATCAGCCCTGAATGTCAGGTGGTCAAAAACCGGTGAATAAGTTCACCGGTCTCGTGCGGCTTGTCTTCAAACAGGTAATGGCCTGCATCTGCAAATACATGTGCCTCGGCACCGGGCAGTCTGCGCAGGAACTCATCTAAAAACCGGTTGTCAAACACAAAGTCTTTTTCCCCCCACAAAAACAATACCTGCTCCGGGCGGATGCGTGCCAGTTGCCGGTCCACACGGTCCACAACAGGCCAGCTTCTGTCTTTTTTGGTTAACGGAATATCTTGCACAAATTTCAGGGTGGCGATGCGGTTTTTCCAGGAGTTGTACGGGGCGGTCAGCCCTTTTTTCGTTTCTGCAGAAAGGCGGGTGTGTGCTCCCAAGAAAAGGGCGCCCAGAGAAAACAGGTTCAGGCCCGGGATGGCGGGCATGGCAAACCAGCTCAAATATTTTATCATCCACAAAATAATGGGAAAGCGTTTGTTTTCCGGCAGAAAGAACCCGGCTGTGTTGGTGATCACCAGCTTGTCCACCCGGTCCAGGTGGTCCAGGGCCCAGGCAAGTCCGATCATCCCCCCCCAGTCATGGACGATGAGGCTGATTTTGCCATTGGGCACCGTGTGTGCCACCAGGGCATCCAGATCCCGTACCCGGGAGGCCAGGGTATAATCATAGGCACCTGGATCCGGCTTGTCTGAAAACCCGCACCCTATGTGGTCCGGCACCAGGGTCCTGCATGTATTTGACAGGCGAAGCACCAGATGGCGGTAATAAAAAGACCAGGTGGGGTTGCCGTGGACCATGAGCACCGGCGGGCCGTTGCCTTCGTCCAGATAATGCAGGGCGTGTCCGTTGATATCCAGATAATGGGAAGCAAACGGGTACTGGGCGGCAAATCCCTTTGTGGACAGCAGTTTGTTGTTGATGATGCGTTCTTTTACCACTCCACCCCCAGTACATAGCAGTTGAGCCCGGAGCCCACCCCCATGAAGGCCACAAAATCACCGGGCTGCAAAAATCCCCGTTCATCTGCAATGGCGGCTGTAATGGGCAAAGAAACACTGCCCACATTGCCCAGAAAAGGGAAGGTGGAAAAATCTTTTGCCCTGTCCAGGCCCAGGGCCGCATAGAACCGCTGGTGGTGCACGGCCCCCACCTGGTGGCCGATGACCTTGTCCGGCTTGTCTTCAGACAGGCGCAATTCCTGTTTCAGGGCCTGGAAGGTCTGGGTGGCCAGCTTCAGCCCGTTTTCCAGGACATCCCCGGCCCGGGTGCGCATGATAACCTTTGCATCCGTGGGCATGCCCTGCTGTTCAAATCCCCAGTAACAAAGCCCGTGGTGCTGGATAGCGTTTCTCACCACCCCGCCTTTGAGTGCATGGTGTGGGATGTCTGCATCTCCCGGGGTGCCGTCGGTGAGCAGCACGGCGGCTGCACCGGATCCGCCGGTCATGGTGGCCAGCGCTTCTTTGTAAAAATCGATGCTTTTGTGGTGATTGATTTCTGCTATGGTGGCATCCACAATCTGTCTGGCGGTTTCACAGGAGACCACCAGTCCGGCCCGGATATTGCCCAGCTCGATCTCATTGGCTACCTGGACCATGCCTGTGACCATGCCAAGACACGCGGATTTGACATCATACACATGGGCACCGGGTCCGATGTTGAGCTGGTGGGCAACAGCGCAGGATGTGGCAGGCTCGAATCCGTCCTGGCATACCCCGCAATACACCAGAGTCCCGATATCATCAGGATCAATGCCTGCTTCGTCAATGGCCCGCTGCCCTGCCACGGCTGCATGTTCGGCCAGGGTGTGGTCCACATCCCAGTATCTTCGTTCCCTGATCCCGGTGAGTGCTTCCAGCTGGTTTTTTTCCAGTCCCATGGCATCATAGAACGGAGTGAGCCGCTCTTCTATCTGGGCTGTGGTGATGATGTGGGGGGGCAGTTCATATCCAAATGAGGTGATATAAACCTTTGTGTATTTCATGTCTGTCTCCACAATTGGTTCAAAGCATTCCGGGATACCCCGGACAGTGTCATTCCCATATCCCGGTACAGAACGATGCGCAGGTCATCGGCAAACATATGGGCATCTGCAATCACAAAAGGGGCTTCATCTGCATCCATGTACCCCATGTGTTTGATTTCAATTTCATATCGGGCTTTTTTTGTTTCCGGCGTCACCGGTCCCCGGCATTTTAAATCGCTTTCATTGCCCGGCAGCACATCAAAGTGCACCTGATCATCAGGGCTCACCCACCCCATGCGCTGGACAAATATCCGTAAGGCATGGGCACAGCATTCATACATCAAAGTGCCGGGCATGACCGGGTCATCGATGAAGTGGCAGGTGAGAAACCAGGCATCAGGATGGATATCCGCTTCTGCAATGATGTTTCCCATGCCGAATCTGCCCCCTGCGGGATCAAAGGACAGTACCCTGTCAATGAGATGCATGGGGCCGCCGGGCAGATGCTGGGCTTTTCCCGGGCAGATACCGGCAAAATCCGGTCCGAACGCCCCTGCCAGATCTCCTTTGCGCAGGCTGTTTACCTGGTCGTCATTGAATGCCGTTGGAAAAACCGGTACCAGGGGGTCAAAAGGGTCGGCAGGGGCGGTGATGGCCAGGTCCTGTTTTTTCAGGACGATTCCGCCGGAATGTTCGACCTCCTCTTCGGTAAAAAAACCGGCGCATCCGTCCCGCATGGAGATAAATTGCTGGTCGGAAATAAAGCCCTGGTAATGGAA
>JAABUB010000077.1 GCA_011389575.1 Desulfotignum sp.
ATGCCGGAATACTGCCGGCAATGGTTGCCCCATGGGCAGCCAATATATTTTTTTTGTGCACCGGCATAATCTTTCTTATCAACACGGAATAATGACATGATACTGCTGTATCATACCCTGGTATCTGCAGGATTTGTCTTTGTGCTGCCTTTTTTGCCCTTGGTCTGGCTGGCATCTCAAAAAAGGCGGGCCAACCTGCTCCAGCGCTTAGGGATAAAAACAGGCATTCAAAAAAAAACCGGGTTTCAAAAACGTATCTGGATACATGCGTTGTCCGTAGGAGAGGTGCGGTCTGCCCTGCCGCTGGTCACCGCAGTCAGGCAGCGGTATCCGAAAATGCAGATCATCTTTACCACAACAACCCGGACCGGGTTTGACACGGCACAGCATCTGTTCTGCAGAGCCGGTGACCACCTGGTATCCCAGGTTGCCTATTTTCCTTTTGACCTGCCCTGGGCCGTTGCCAGGGTCCGGCATCTTATCTCACCGGATCTGGTCTGTCTGGTGGAAACAGATCTGTGGCCCGGGTTTCTCCACAGCATGCTGCAGAACAATATCCCTGTGGTCCTGGCCAATGCACGGCTGTCAGAAAAATCATTTAACCAATACCGCAGGCTGGGGCGGGCAGGCGCATTGTTTTTTTGCGGACTGTCCCATGTTCTGGTGCAGACCAGGGAAGACCAGGACCGGTTTGAAGCATTGGGGCTTCCCAAAGATCGTCTGACAGTGGCCGGCAATATCAAGTTCGATCAGCCCCTTCTGGTTCTGGACCAGAAACAGAAAGCAGCGCTTAAGGCATGGTTTGGTATCCAGAAGACCGACATGCTCTGGATAGCCGGCTCCACACATCCGGGAGAAGAAAGTATGCTTCTGGCGGTTTTTCAGCAGGTGCAGCAGACAGTTCCCGGTCTGAAACTGGTTGTGGCACCCAGGGACCCGTCCAGATGTGCACAGGTGGCAGATGCCATGGCCCGCCAGGGGTGCCGGCCCAGGCTGCTTTCCATGACCCGCCATCAGCCGGACCATACCCCGGTGATGCTCCTGGATTGCCTCGGGGTGCTGTCATCTGCCTATGCTGTGTGTGATGCAGCGTTCATCGGCGGTTCCCTGGCTGCTTTTGGCGGGCACAATCCACTGGAGCCGGCCATGTTTAAGAAACCGGTGGTGTTTGGTCCCCACATGGATGATTTTTCAGGCATTGTGGAACTGCTTTTAGACCGGAAAGCTGCCTGTCAGGTGGCTGACAGGGATGGTCTTGCCCGGGCACTTCAGATGCTGCTGACCCGGACCGGTCTGGCTGCAGAGATGGGGAACCGGGCCTTTCAGGTGTGTGAGAAAAATGTGGGGGCAGTGGACCGCACCCTGAACAGATTCTGCCTTCTGGGCCTGGAGGACAGTAATGTTTAAGGCACTTGAAAAAAAAATAATCCAGGTTTCCGGGCAGAACTATCACCCAAAGGCATTGTCATTTGAAGGTCTGCTGGTGGCAGCTTCATATCTCTATGGCGCAGGGGCATCTTTCAGAAACCGGTTATACCGCTCCGGATGTCTTGGTCAAAAACGCCTGCCCTGTCCGGTGATATCAGTGGGCAATATCACAGCCGGTGGAACCGGGAAAACCCCCATGGCCGTATATCTGGCAGACCTGCTCACAAGGCTGGGCAGAAAACCGGTGGTTATCAGCCGCGGATACAAAGGCCGTCTGAAAACACAAGCCGCTGTTGTGGGCAATGGATGCGACCTGTTTCTGGATGCGGATCAGGCTGGAGATGAGCCCCATATGATGGCCCTAATGAAGCAGTTTCCCGTGGTGGTTGGAAAAAACCGGTACCAGGCAGGCCTGCTTGCCCTGGACCGTCTGTCCCCGGATATCATGGTGCTGGATGACGCATTCCAGCATATCCGGTTGAAAAGAGATATTGACCTTTTGCTCATGGACCATGACCAGCCTTTTGGCAACTGCCGGATGCTGCCGGCAGGACGGCTTCGGGAACCTGCTACCCGGGCACTTGCCCGTGCCCATGCCGTAATTCTCACCCGGTGCCCGGACACCAGCCCCCAAAAACCCCATCCTGTCTCCTGTCTGGCACCGCATCTTCCTGTGTTTTATACCCGTCACCACCCATATCTGTCCGACTGGATATCCGGGGAGGGCACCCAGGCTCCCACCGGGCTGAAAAGCTTGAGAGGCCTTGGTGTCGTGTTGTTTTCCGGGATCAGCGACAACCATTCCTTTTATCGGACAATCCAGAACCTGGGAGCCAGAATACTGGATCACCTTGAATTTGCAGATCATTACCGGTATAAGGGAGCAGATATTCGCAGGATTCAAGATCGGGCGGTATCTCTGGGAGCAGATATGCTGGTTACCACCCAGAAGGACCGGGCAAAACTGGATCCCCGGGAGAAATGGGTGAAAGACTTGGCAGTGGTGGATGTGAAGCTGGTTTTTACAAAGGAAAAAAGATTTCAATCCTTTATCACAAACCAGCTGCAGATATGACACTGCGCAGGTGTGAACATCCATGGGCAGTGCACTATATAGTATGGAAATTTGCATTTGGCTGTTAGGTTTTTTAGCTAACAGCTAATGGCTAAATACTAAAAGCCCGCGCGATAGCGCGCTAAGTTTATGGTGAATATGTAAAAAATGACGGCTAAAGATAAAATTGCGTACCAATTAATCAAGCAGGTATTATTTTTACTCGGAATGCTGCCAAGAGGTGTACTGAATTTTTTTTCAGATATGCTGGGGCTGGTCTGGTACAAAATTGACAAGCGTCACAGAACCGTTGCCCTTGAAAACATTCAAACAGCGTATCCGGGAAAATTCAGCCCTTTTGAGGCAGAGAGGCTGGTAAAAACCATATTTAAAAATATTGCCGGCATTCCGTTTGAAGCGATCTGGTCCTATGGGAAATCATGGGAAGCCTTGGCCCCGTATTTTTCAGTCAAAGGCCGAAAATATTTTGAAAATGCAAAAAAAAAAGCCAGAGGCGTTATTTTGCTCACCTGTCATCTGGGCAATTTTGAACTGCTTGTGGCAGCCCAGCAGGCAGCCGGGATAAAAAAACTCTATGCGATATACCGGAAATTTGACTTTTTGCCCCTGGAACATCTCATGCTTGAGATGCGGCAGCGGTTTGGGACTGTGATGATCCCCACAGGAGGGGCGGCCAGAAAAATTGACAGAATTTTGCATCACGGGGGCGTTGTGGCCACCTTGTTTGACCAGAATGCCGGGTGGTATAATGGTGTGGTCACAGATTTTTTCGGCAGACCGGCCTGTTCCAAAAACAGCCTGGCCAAACTTGTTTTAAAATCCAGTGCTTCAGTGGTACCGATATTCATGGTGAAAAAAAATGGCCGTTATGTTGTTGAATTTCTACCGGAAATTCCTTTGCAGAGAACCGGTTGTCCCATCAAGGACATTGAGATCAATACCCAGAATTATGTAACAGCTGTTGAATCCATGGTCAGACAATGCCCGGAACAATATTTCTGGGTACACAACCGGTGGAAAACCAAACCTTTTTCCCTTATTTGACGGATATGTAAATAAAATAAAGGATATTATTTTTGCAAAAGCAGTCCCCATTGTGCATCACCGCTTTTTATGATACCCGGCCGGGGCACGTAAAACAGACCCGTGGCCTGATTCAGGCATTAAAAGCATTCACCCCGGTTCAGGCAGCGGAGGTGTTTTTGCCCGATTACAATCTGTCAAAAATTTTTCATGACTGGCTGGGATTCATGGGGGTTGTTTCGGCCGGGAAAAAAAATCCGGATCAGTCAAAACCGGATCTGATTCTGGGTACAGGCACCCACACCCATATCCCCATGCTCTTGCACCGCCGCAGATACGGGGGAAAGGTTGTTACCTGCATGACCCCGGAATGGCCGCTGGCAAAACATATGGATCTGTGTTTTATTCCGGAACATGATGCCCCAAAAGCAACAGACAATATCATTACCACCCTGGGACCCCCCAATACAGCGGTTGACCGCAATACCCATGATCCTTTGCAGGGGCTGGTTGTTATTGGGGGCATAGACAGCAAAACCCATCACTGGGATAATGAAAAAATGGCAGATCAGATCCGTCGGGTTATTGCCATCCAGCCCCATATTTTCTGGACCCTGTCCACCTCTCCCCGCACCCCCCATGAAATGGTTTCCATGCTGGCTGATATTGCAAAAGACTGTCCCGGCACACGCTTTGTTCCCTTTGAACAAACCGGTTCCGGCTGGATTGAAAACCAGTATGCCAAATCCAATGCTGTATGGGTGAGTGCAGATTCTGTTTCCATGGTATATGAGGCGCTTTCCGCCGGCTGCCGGGTGGGCATTCTGCCGGTGGACTGGAAAAAAAAGGGGACTCGGCTGGCCCGGGCAATCGATCTTCTGGAAAAAAACAACAAAATTGTATCCTATGCATCATTTATGCAGAATGCGGCATATCCGGACCATTCCCTTTTGAATGAGGCCCGGCAGTGTGCCGCAAAAATATTGGAGAGATGGTGGCCGGAACGCTTACAATAGTTCAGATGCTGCCGGAATTGATCACCGGCGGGGTTGAAAGAGGCACTCTTGAAACCGGGGCATTTTTTGCAAAAAAAGGCCACCGGTCCATTGTGGTTTCCAATGGGGGCCCGATGGTGAAGGAGCTTGAAAAAAATGGCACACAACATATTACCCTGCCTGTGGGAGAGAAAAATCCAAGGGCGTTGTTTTGCATACCCCGGTTAAGACAATTGTTTATAAAAGAAAAGGTGGATATATTGCACCTGCGTTCCAGGATGCCGGCATGGATGGGACTTTTGGCAGCCAAATCCATCCCTGCAGAAACCCGGCCCCGGATTGTAACCACCTTTCACGGATTTTATTCAGTTAACCGCTATTCTGCGGTCATGACCAAAGGAGAAGGGATTATTGCGGTTTCTAAACTGATCCAGGACCATATCTGTCAGCAATATGGTGTTTGTGGCAATCATGTAAAGGTTATCCACCGCGGTTTTGATGCATCATGCTTTGATCCTGTGCTGGTGGATAAAAAAATGGTGTCCGATCTCAGGGCAAAATGGGGAATCGATGAAAAAAACGGTCCAGTTCTGATGCTTCCGGCAAGATTTACAGAACTCAAAGGGCACAGGCTTTTTTTATCAGCCCTTGAGAAGATAAAACATCTTTCATGGACAGCCGTTTTTGTGGGCGATATGAACGAAAAATCCGAATATGCGGCCCGGTTGCAAAAAGAAGCAGTGGAAAAAGGCCTGCAAGACCGGGTTGTTTTTGCAGGGCATTGCAACGATATGGCAACCGCTTTTATGTTTAGCGATGTCACCATAAGTGCTTCCATCCATCCTGAATCATTCGGCAGGATAGGGGTTGAGTCCCAGGCCATGGGGGTTCCTGTGGTGGCAACCGCCCATGGCGGAAGCCTGGAAACCATTGTCCCGGAAAAAACCGGCTGGTTGTTTTCTCCTGCTGATATAGACGGGTTTGCAAACGTTCTGGCAGAATCAGTAAGTGATGAAAAAAAAAGAAAAGAAATGGGATCCAGGGCAAGGGAATGGGTGGCAGAGCATTTCACCACGGATCTTATGTGCACAAAAACCCTCAGGCTTTATGAAGAATTGCTGGCAGCACCCCGGATCCTGTGATGATTGGTGCTTTTTCCATGCGTAATTTTGTCTGGTCACAGATATTTTTTTGTAATGATCGCAAATTGCAGCGGGGTAGATATGCTTGTGCTTGATGACAGTCTGCTGATCAATCAGGGAAAAAGCCGTGCCTGTTATCTGCACCCGGCAGACAGTGATCTGGTGGTCAAGGTTCCTGTCGGGAAAAAAAAAGAAAACAACCAGTCCAATATAACCGAACTGCACGGATATCAGGCATTGATGCGTGAACAGATTGATCTGTTGTGTATCAGTCATTGTTATGGGTTTGTCACAACCAGCCTTGGTAAAGGACTTGTATGTGACTGTATTCGCGATGATGAGGGCCTGATTTCCAAAACCATCTGGGATATTATTATTTATCAGGATGACTGTGATGTCGATCATATAAAAGAAGTTGCCCATGATTTTGGCCGGTTCCTGACCCGGAGAGATACCCGGCTTTTTGACCTGAACCTGAAGAATATAGTTTTAAAATTGCGATATGACGGTGTTTATGAACCCTTTGCCGTTGATTTGAAAGGCCGTTTTGATAACAAGGAAACCATCCCTGTATCAAGCTATTTCAAATATTTTGCCAGAAAAAAAATGGTTCGGAGAACCAGGCAGCTTATTGAGCGGATTTCGTTTTTCCGGGAAAACAGAATGCAATGGCAGTAAATCATTCACAGCAGCAAACAGATAGGTTGCACTGGATATAAAAGTTGCAGGACCCTGCACAACCATCTGGTTTTATGGAAATTCAATCCCGGTCCTGAAGATCATGCCCCCATCCCTGCTGTCTGCTGCGTTTCACCTGGTGCAGCCGGTAGATGCGGATGATGTCCCGGCCCATGGCATCAATGGTGTGAAACCGTCTGACCTGTTCTCTGGCTGTATGGACCCGTTCCAGTGTGGCAGCTTCCCTGTTCAGGGTATCAAGCACAAAATTTGACAGGGCATTGGCATCCCCCGGATCATACACAAGTCCTGTTATGCCGTGCTGTATGATATCGGGTATGCCCGCGGTCCGGGATCCGATTACCGGGCAGGAGCAATACATGGCTTCCAGCAATGCCCGGAACACCCCTTCCCCCGGGATGTTATTGATATCTTCCAGGGCCAGAAGTTTGCAGTCCAGGGCCCGGTAAAAGGGCCAGACATCTTTTTTACATCCAATAAAATGCGTGCGGTCACTGATGCCAAGTTCCCGGGCCAGGTCCATAAGTTCGGCTTTGTCATCATCTGCACTGCTGTTTGCCAGAACCAGGTGATGGGAGATTCTGAATTGCATCTGTTTGAATGCCTGTAACACGGTGGTCCCCCCGTTCTCCCTGGATACGGGACCCACAGATCCGATGAACCGTGTGGCAGGATCACAGGCAAGTTGTGCAGCCAGATTTGTCCGGGCCGTCTCTTTAGGTTCCAGGGTATCAGGTGCCAGGATGCCGCTGGGAATGGAAAACACCTGTGTGTTTTTGAGATGAAACAGGGCCTGGATATGCCGGGCACCATAATCAGTTGTGGTGAAAATATAATGGCTCAGTTTTTTGTACATCCTGCGGTTATACCAGGAGTTGTGGACACGGGTACTGTCATGACAGGACAGTATCCTGCAGGCTACATCCGCTTTTTGGGCTGCAGCCAGGGCCACTTTGGCATCGGTATGGTCGTGGGCATTGAGAACATGGGGCTGTTCATTTTGAAAAATGCGGATCAGTTCCCGATAATTGTTTATCAGCCCCATGGGCGAAAAGGACATGGCATAGACCCGGAAACCGGCGTTTTTTGCCTTCTGGAACAAAGGGGAGTCTTCCGGTGCCGCGATCACCACCTGATGCCCGTTTTTATCCATCCACACAGATTCGTTGAAAATGCGTTTTTCCAGACCGCCCCAGTCCCTACCACAGGCGGTGTGCACGATTTTGTAATGAGATCTCATGGGATGTTGCTTTGCAGCATTTTTTTCTCCATTCGCCTGATGTCTTCGGGCAGATCGATTTCAGGTGAGTCAAATTCTGTGACCACCACCTTTATGGGATATCCGAACTCCAGTGCCCGCAACTGTTCCAGTTTTTCCACATCTTCACACCGGCCTGTGGGCAGAGATACGAAAATATCCAGAAATGATTTTTTATAGGCGTAAAACCCCAGGTGTTTGTAAAAATCAACTCGGGTGTCCTTTTCCCTGGGAAACGGGATCTGGGCACGGGAAAAATACAAAGCAGATCCATGGGTGTCAAAAGTGACCTTGACATCTTTGGGATCGGTTATTTCCCTTGGGTCCTGGATTTTATAGGCCAGAGTGGTCATCACTGTATCCGTGTCCTTGCCGAACGGGGCAATCAGGTCATCCAGGGACCCGGGATGAAATATTGGCTGGTCCCCCTGGATATTGATGATGATGTCATCCGGATCCAGGTTTAGCAGATTGGCGGTCTCCGCCACCCGGTCGGTTCCGGACCGGCAGGTATCCGAGGTCATGATGGCGTTGCCGCCGAATGCCTGCACTGCCTGGACAATGCGCTGGTCATCCGTGGCCACCCAGGTCTGGGTGACGGTGGATGATTTTTGGGCCTGCTCAACCACCCGCTGGATAAGGGATTTGCCGGCAATTTCCATAAGAGGTTTTCCTGCCAGGCGGCTGGAGCCGAACCGGGAGGGTATGATGGCAATGGTCATGGTGGTGCCTTACATTTTCTGGAACAAAGCCCGGGCTTTGTCTCTTGTCATGATGGTTTTCCAGTCTTTGCCCAGGCAGTTTTCCCACAAGGGTTCCAATCCCAAAGCCACATTGATCATGATATCCATCTGGGCATCATCCAGCTCTTTGGTAACCTGTCTGGGGATATCCACCCCGGTTTTTTCCATCATGAACCGAAATTCTCTGACACCGTCAGGATAATATTCTTCCAGCGCATCAAAGGCGATGCAGCACCCCACCCCGTGGTGGATGCCCAGAAGATAGGAAAGGCCGTAAGACAGGGCATGACACGCCCCCACCTGGGAATAGGCAATGCTCATCCCGCCGAAAAAGGAGGCCATCATCAATTTGTCGGCCGCATCCGGGTGGTCATCCAAAAACACCTGCCGGCAAAGTTCTAAGGATTTTTCCCCATAGGCTTTGGAAAATTCGTTCAGATAGGTGCCTGCCAAAGATTCCACACAATGGATATAACAATCCATGCCGGTATAAAAATACTGGTCTTTCGGCACCCCGGCAGTGAGTTCCGGATCCAGGACCACCTGGTCAAATACCGTATAGTCGGAGTTGATGCCCAGTTTTTTTTCAGGTCCGGTGAGCACAGTGGTGCGGGACACCTCAGCCCCGGTACCTGACAGGGTGGGCACGGCTGCATGGTACACAGCCGGATGCTCAATAAGATCCCATCCCTGGTACCGGGTGGCAGATCCCGGATTGGTGAGCATCAGGGAGACGGCCTTGGACAGGTCCATGGTGGAACCGCCGCCGATGCCCACCACAGCACAAGGCAGGTGGGGCCGGGCGGTTTTTACTTCCCTGGTGAGCTGGTCCACATACCCGGTTTTGGGCTCCTCATCCACATTGACATACAACAGAAGGTCATTGTCCTGCAGGGGAATACGCGATGCCAACGGCGCACCGGAAAATACATCATCCAGGACAAATACCACCCAGTCTTCCGCATTGTTGCGCCTGGAAGAGAGAATATCATCCAGCTGGGCAAAACAGCCCCGGCCGAAGATGACCCGGGGCACCAGTTTGAAGTTTCTAAACATGATTTTCCTTAAAATTTATGCTGTTAGAGATTTTTTGATGGCAGCAATACGCTGTTCCAGGTCCTGATCCGACCAGGACAGCATGATCTGCATGGACAGGGTGCGCTGCATTACGGCATCGGATTCCGGAAGGACCAGATGCTGATAATCCGGCAGGTTGCTGCAAAGTTCCACAGCCATGGGGGCGGCAGCGGCCATTTTTTTCAGGTGGTGCCACTGGCGGTAATAATGCCAGTTGTTGGCATACCAATAGGGGCAGGGGACACCGTTTTCTGCAAGCTTTTTACCTGCCTGTCTGGCTTTTTTTTCCGTAGGCAGCATAAAACTCAAAAAGGTGGCAGAATCCCCGAAGGGATCCGGCAGGTACCGAAAGGAAATACCCGGCAGGTCTGTCATGGCATCTTTGAGGATCTGCTTGTTTCTGCGCTGGGTGTCAAGAATCTGGTCCAGTTTTTTGAGCTGGGCCAGCCCCACGGCTGCATTGAGTTCCGAGATCCGGTAATTGCATCCCATAATGGGGTGGTCATCCGCACCCCGGTCCGGTCCGCCTAAATGGTCATGGCCGTGATCAGCATACTGATGGCATTTTTCATACACCTGCGGGTCATCGGTGATGACGGCACCGCCTTCCCCACAGGTCACGGTCTTTACCGCATCAAAGGAAAAACAGCCGGCCATACCGAAGCTGCCCAGATGTTTTCCCTGATAGGTTCCCCCCAGTGACTGGCAGGCATCCTCCAGCAGGATCAGGCCTTTCTGGTTGCAAAAATCTCTTATTTCATCAATGCGCGCCATGGCACCGCACATGTGCACCGGGACCACGGCCCGGGTTCTGGGGGTGAGCACAGCCTCCAGCCGGTCCGGGTTCAGGCACAGGGTTTCATCGATTTCTCCAAACACCGGTACAGCACCAGCCTGGAGTACTGCTTCAAAAGTGGCAACAAAGGTGAAGGGCGGAATAATGACCTCGTCTTCTGCCCCGATGCCGCAGGCAGCCATGGCTGTGCTCAGGGCTGCTGTGCCGCTGGCACACAGATGGCTGAAAGCCGATCCTGTGATACCCCCCAGTTTTTTTTCAAATTCCAGTGCTTTGTAGTGGCCGTTTCTGGCCCCCTCAAACCCGTAGCGCATCAAAACGCCGGTGGACAAAACATCTCCCACTTCTTTTCTTTCTTTGTCGCCGAATATTTCAAAACCAGGCATGACAGACTCCTATAATTATAAATCCAACTGTATTTTTAAATTATCAAGATGGTTCAATCTATCACATCCAGTGTTTAAGTTTCAAGAACAGTTCACCTTTTGCCGGGTTTAAAGCAATTGACCTGCAAACATTTGTGGGGGTATAATATTTTTGTAAATCCAAAAATTTGGACAGGCCGGATAAAATGAACTACCACATGGGATGACCAGACACTTTGCCTGATTTTTTATCTTTGTATATTCATGTGCCCTTTTGCAGAAAAAAATGCCCGTACTGCGATTTTTTTTCAGTGACCGACCTGTCTTTGGTCAACGCTTATGTGGCAGGTGTCTGCAAAGAGATCAAGCTGTGCTCCGCCATGGCCGGGCCATGGCCCCGGATGCCGGTGCATACCATATATCTCGGAGGCGGCACCCCTTCTTTGCTGTCTGTAAACCAGATGCACAAGATCCTTGATATGGTGCAGAACTGCTTTTGTCTTGCTCCCGGGTCGGAAATCACCTGCGAGGTGAATCCGGGCACAGTGGATGCCCCGTACCTGGCAAATCTGCGGCAGCTGGGTATCAACCGTCTCAGCATCGGAGTCCAGTCCTTTGATCCCCGAAAACTGTCATTTTTATCCCGGATACATACCCGAAAACAGGTGTTTGATACCCTGGAGGGTGCGGCCCGGGCAGGATTTGCCAATCTGGGCCTGGACCTGATGTACGGACTGCCCGGCGAAACCCATGATGTCTGGCAGGCAGATCTTGACACCGCCCTTGGGTGTAATCCGGCCCACTTGTCCTGCTATATGCTCACCATCGAGCCGGGGACCCCCTTTTTTGATTGCTGTGAAAAAGGGCTGTTTTTGCCCTGTGACCGGGACCGGCGCATGGATTTTTTTGTGCAGACCGCTGAAGTACTGGAAAATTCCGGCTATATCCATTATGAGGTGTCCAATTTTGCCCTGAAACAAAAAAACTGCTCGGTTCACAACTCCCATTACTGGCACCGGGGAGCCTATCTGGGAATGGGACCCTCAGCCCATTCTTTTGTTCCGGGGAAAACAGGCGGTTCACCGGGCAGACAATCTGGTTCGGGAACGGTTCTTCTGTCTTCCAAAGAAAAAGGCTCGGTCCGGTCCTGGAATGCTGCAGATATGCAGGCGTGGCTGGATGTTCTGGCTGCCGGCAGGCTTCCCCGGGCAGGTTGTGAAACCCTTACCCCGGCCCAGGAAGCGCTGGAACAGGTCATGCTGGGATTGCGAACAAAAAACGGCATTCTGGTAAAAGCTTTGGACCAGGATATCCATGCCTTTCTGGTCCGGCTGGAAAACCAGGACCTGGGAATCTTTTTTGTGCCGGTCGGCGCAGCGGATATATCCAGACGTTTCAGGCTGACCCGCACAGGCCTGACCCGCCTGGACAGTATTGTGGATACCATTGCTACAAAAATTTTTGACAAAATGCATTTTTATGACAATTTTTGACAAAATAATCTTTTCAATGTGAAAAAAAACCTGTAAAAGAGAATGTTCTTTACCAGCAAAGCCCATGATGTATGGGCCGATATTAACCCAAATATGATGGTTTTATGCATTTAAGATTAAAAATTCCATGTTTATTCGGCAGGTTACATATTCAAAAAATGATCCGGCATGTCCTGCTTATGCTGCAGGCCAGGGAATTGCGGTTGCTGCACGGGGGATAAAAGGCAAATTGTCTTTTTCACACAGAGCTATTTTTTCTTCACACATGTCTTTGACATCCCTCCTTAGCACAATCGTATTCCCCACAGCCCGGTTTTTCGCCATATGGTCTGCGCAGGTTCGGCAGCATGCGGACAAACTGGATCCGGCCATGCCATAAAACTGGACAACAGGTTACCGGCTGCTCTTCCGGCAGGTGTACTGCCCCGGGTATGCGTAACATTTTACAGAAAAAGGATTCTTTCGGTACAAACCAAGGTGTAAAAGATCCTGCCTGATTTTGCAGAATTCACCAAGATCTTTTTAGACGTTTTGCTGTACTTTTGGATGCCTGGTTTGCAATGGCCATCCAAAGATGCAGCCTGTTTTTGGCATCCCAATGTTGTTTTTGGGGCGAATACTAACCGATATTTTTATTGACGATTGGAGACAGCAGTAATGCTTGATAAAAATATTACATTTATTGAAGACTCCCGGAGAAATGATTTTTTTGCTCTGGGCCGACAGATAACCATTGAATACTATGCATGCCATGCCACCGCTTTTCTGGATGAAACCCGTGTGGAAAACGCCCTGTTAGAGGCAGCAAAAAAAAGCGGAGCCACCATTGTCAGCTCCTCTTTTCATAAGTTCGACCCCCAGGGTGTCAGTGGTGTCGTGGTTATAGCGGAATCGCATTTTACCATCCATGCATGGCCGGAACATGATTATGCTGCAGTGGATATATTCACCTGCGGGGACAATATCGACCTGGAAAAGGCCATTGACTCCATGAAAGATTCCTTTGGGTCAAAAAATGTGGTGATCTCTTCTGACCAGAACAGAGGCATCATCTCCAAACCCTTTGAACAGCAGAAAATCGGTGAAACCATTGCAAATTCAAAGGTGCATCCCATATCCTGGAAAAAGGAATATGAACACAAAGACCCGTGGGGCGTCCTGGCTTCTGTTGATATTTATGACGCTGATCCGGCTGTTATAAGGGATGCCGGAAGCATTAAGGATTTTGTGCACCGGTTGTGTGACCTTATTGATATGAAACGGTATGGGGAGTGCCAGGTGGTGCATTTTGGAGAAGATGAAAAAGTGGAAGGGTTCAGCATGACCCAGCTCATTGAAACATCATTGATATCCGGTCATTTTGCCAATGCCTCCAATACCGTTTACCTGGATGTATTCAGCTGTAAATATTATGACCCCCGGGAAGCGGCAGAGTTTGCCATGGCTTTTTTCAAGGGCGCCCATTACAAAATGCAGATCGCTTTGCGGCAATGAAAATTCAGAGGTTGCTTGTGAGGGGATGAACAAGGCAGAGCTTCACCCCTCACAATTTTTCTGCACAAAGGAAAAAAAGAAAAAAGGAAAATAATAATGGCAGATGCCAATCATATCAAAGACGGATGGTTTTTTGAAAGTTGTTCCCTGTGGTCAGGGATGGGATTCGCACTTGAGATTGAAAAAGTCCTTCACAGGGAAAAGAGCCGGTTTCAGCAGGTAGAAGTGTTTCAAACCAAAAATTACGGGAAAATGCTTGCCCTGGACGGCATTATTCAGCTCACGGAATTTGATGAATTCGCTTACCAGGAAATGCTGGCCCATGTGCCGTTGTTTGCCCACCCCTTTCCTGAAAGCGTGCTGGTTATCGGCGGTGGAGACGGCGGTATTTTGCGGGAAGTCTGCCGCCATGACTGTGTAAAAACCATTGATTTTTGTGAAATCGATGAAGCGGTTATCAGGGTGTCAAAACAGTTTCTGCCCACCTTGGCCTGCGGATTTGATGATCCCAGGGTCAATGTCTTCATCGGGGACGGCTATGCCTATGTTCTGGAAAAAAAGAACCAGTATGATGTGATTATTGTTGATTCTTCCGATCCTGTGGGGCCGGGGGAAGTGCTTTTTAAAAAGCCGTTTTACGAAGGGCTGAAAGCCGCATTAAAACCGGACGGGATCGTGGCTACCCAGGGGGAATCCATTTTCCTGCACCAGGAATGTGTGACAAATCTTGCCCGCATCACAAAACAGCTGTTTGTACAACAGGCCTATGCCTGCATAATGGTGCCCACTTATCCCGGCGGCAATATCGGTATCTGTCTGGGCTCACTGGGACCTGAACTGAAGCAGCCGGCAAGAAAAATATCTGACAGAGTCCAGAAAAAATTACAATATTATACCCCGCAGATACATGCGGCATCCTTTGTGCTGCCCGATTTTGCCCGGAGAATGTTTGACAATATTTAGCATTTGGCCGGTGCCTGCTGCCGGCCCTGCAATTTTTTGCATCTGTCATGTTTTTCGCCGCAGCTGGCGGAAGTCCCCCACCCGGATTGTCAGGTTGACGGAATCAAAGTATTCAATGAGCGGAATGACAAATTTTCTGGAAATCCCTGTCATATCCTTGAATTCCGGGGTGGTGATTTTTTCGTTTTTCTTGAGAAAATTCACAAGGTCTTTTTCCAGCCGGGCAATGGCTGCGGCATCAAAATACAGGTCATCTTTGGTTTTGATGATCTGTTTTTCATCAATGAGCATCTGCAGCACATCTTTTGCCGTATTTTTGTCCAGGTCCAGATCCTGGCACACTGTTCTAAAAAAAGGCGGGGTCAGGCCTGCAGTCCGGTAAATCTGAATGATGTTTTGCTTTAGTTCATGCTGGTCCATCTGCAAAGCCACTGCAAACCCTGCCAGTTTCACCAGGTTTTTGTCCAGTACCACGGTGTTTTCCTTTTCAAGCCGGGAAAACAGGATATTGAAAAACCTGGGGTCCTTGATGTACCTGAACTTGGATTTGAGTTCCTGGGTGGGCATGCCCTCTTTCAAGGGATTGGCTTCATGGTACTGCTGGATTTTTTCTAAGACCTTTGTTTTGAAATCAGTGAAAAATGCACCGCTGACATAAATTTGTCTTTCCTTGTCCGTCTGGATGATTTCCTGCTGGGCCAGCATTTTCTGCAGGGTTGCCGCCAGTTTTTTATCAGTGATATTCGTCATGATCCGCAGATCATTGAAACTGAGCCCTTTAAAGCCTTTCAAAGACAGGAAAAACAAAATGGTCTGCTCCATATCCTCTGCTGCCAGAGCGTTCAGACCCTGGATCACAGGTGCATCCAGGTGTTTGTGCTTCTGGGACACCGGGTTGAGAATGGCCCCGCCCCCGATGGTTCTCACCGGAGAATAGCTTCTGACCACGTACCGGTCATCTTTTATACAGCATACCGGTGATTCCAGGCGGAACTGGACCAGGGCGTCATCGCCGGGCAGCAGTTCTTCTCTGTCCAGAAGGACCATGTACCCCAGAATCTCACTGGTGCCGGAATGGAACCGTACCCGGGTACGTGTTTTGGCCGGCCGGGTGTTGGATTTTAAAAAATGGAATCCAGCATCCACCATATAACTTTCAATGAGGGTGCCGGGAGTGGAAAGAATGTCCCCCCGGTTTACAGATTCCTTGTCCAGGCCCTGGAAGTTGACGGCGGTGCGGGTACCGGCTCCGGCCTCCTCCACACTGCTGGAATGTACCTGGATGCCCCGCACTTTGGAGACAATTTTTTTGGGATAGACCATGATATCTTCTCCCACCCGGATACTGCCCGAGGCCAGGGTACCGGTTATCACCGTGCCGAATCCTTTCATGCTGAACACCCGGTCCACAGGCAGCCGGAATATGGAGGAGAATTTCCGTTCCGGCAGGGCGCTGCAGATCTTCTCGAGCGCTGCCACAAATTGTTCCAGACCCTGGCCTGTGACCGAAGATACCGGGATGACAGGTTTGTCTTCCAGAAATGTGCCCTGAACAAAATCATGGATATCTTCCATGGCCAGTTCCAGCAGGTCCTCGTCCACCATATCGGTCTTGGTCAGGGCGATCAGGCCGTGTTCAATGCCCATGAGGTTGCAGATTTCCATGTGTTCCCGGGTCTGGGGCATGACCCCTTCGTCCGCTGCAATGACCATGGTGACCACATCGATGCCCGAGGACCCTGCCACCATGTTTTTTACAAATTTTTCATGGCCCGGCATATCCACAATGCCGATATGGGTGCCCCCGGGTAAATCCAGAAAGGCAAATCCCAGCTCAATGGTGATCCCTCTTTGTTTTTCTTCCTTGAGACGGTCGGTTTCAATACCGGTTAGTGCCTTTACCAGGCTGGTTTTTCCATGGTCGATATGGCCGGCTGTGCCGAGAATGATATTATCCAATGGGTCTATCCCTTTTTCCGGGGTTTGGGTTTTTTAAAATACTGCAGAGCATAGGCCAGGGCTACCAGAACCAGGCCGGTGATTATACCGTTAACCATCCCCCATTCCGGTTTGAATACCCGGACCAGAAGGACCCCAAATACCAGTCCCAGGATGAGCCGGATAACAAATATGAGCAGTGCATCCATGAAGTGTTCCTTTCATTGACTGGAAATTTTTTTGTACCAGGAATAATAGTCAAACAACAGGGTGAGGTCAATGTTTAATATCATACCCCTGTTTGTGGCAGATTGTGAAAAAACTATTGAAAAATGCAGCCGGTTCTGATAATGTAGGAGAGTTTTTTGCGGTGGGTGTAGCTCAGTTGGTGGAGCACCAGGTTGTGGCCCTGGTGGTCGCGGGTTCAAGTCCCGTCACTCACCCCATTTTTTCTTTAGAACCGCCCTTTTTTGGCAAAGCCGGTTTTGACTGCCTGTGTCATTGCCGTGAGTTCTTTATCGGTCAGGAAATC
>JAABUB010000078.1 GCA_011389575.1 Desulfotignum sp.
GATTTTTGGCAGAAAACCGCCGGCGATCATCATGGTCAAAGGAAACACAAAATAAAACACGGTAAACGGAATCTGTACCGGTCCCTGGGAAAGCCCTGTCAGGGTTTTGATGGGCTGGACATAGACGCTCCAGGAATAGGTGGCCCCGAGGCAGATCTGCATGAGTACGGCAGACACAAGAATAAGATATCGCATGGGCGGAGGTACCAGACAGGCCGGACCTGTCTCATAGGGTTTCAGGTCAGCATACGGTTTTCAGGGACGCTGCAAGCTTGTCCACATTTTTTGACCGGGCAGTATGCCCCATGAGACCGATGCGCCAGATTTTTCCGGCAAAATTCCCCAACCCGGCACCAATTTCAATTTTATGGGTTTTGAGCAGTCTGCTTCTGACGGCTGCATCATCCACCCCGTCCGGAATATACACTGCGTTAAGCATGGGCAGGCGGCAGGCGGCATCCACCACCATATGGATGCCCTGCTGATCCAGGGCCAGCACCAGGCGCCTGTGGTTTTTCATGTGCCGCTCATACACTTTGGTTTCACCTTCTTCCAGGATCAGAAAAAGTGCCTGAAAAAGGCCGTAGAGCATATTGACGGGGGCGGTGTGGTGATAGGCCCGGGTGGCGCCTTCCCAGTAGTTCATGATCAAAGAAAGGTCCAGATACCAGTTGGGCACCTTGGTTTTCCTGGCCTGGAGGGCAGCCACAGCCGCCGGTGAAAAGGAAACCGGAGAAAGCCCCGGCGGGCAGGACAGGCATTTCTGGGTGCCGCTGTAAAGAACATCGATGCCCCAGTCATCCATGCGAATTTCCATACCGCCGAAACTGGTCACCGCATCCACCAGAAAAAGGGTGTCACTGTCCTTTATGAGGTTTGCTATGCCGGGCACAGGATTCTGCACCCCGGTGGAGGTTTCCGCATGGACCACAGCCACCAGCTTATAGGATTTTTCTTTGAGCTTTTTTTGCACCACATCCACGATAACAGGGGTTCCCCAGTCAAATTCCAGGGTATCCACCTGTGCCCCCAGCCGGGTAGCCACATCCTGCATGCGCATGCCGAACACCCCGTTCACCAGGATCAGGACCGGGTCATCTTTTTCAATGAGATTCACAAAACAGCACTCCATGCCTGCCGAACCTGTTCCGGAAATGGGAATGGTCAGTTCATTGTCTGTGTGCAGCAGGGTTTTGAGCTGGTCTTTAATGGCATCCATGATCCGGATAAATTCAGGATCCAGATGGCCCAGGGTGGGTTTTGAAAGTGCCTCCAGTACCGAAGGATGGACACAGGAGGGCCCCGGGCCCATGAGAGTGACCGGGGCAATGTCTTTGAGCATATTTTTCATGGTAATATTCCTTTTTTACGCAGTGGAAAGCATCATGCGTTCATCCCCCCGCTCCATGGCCAGTTCGGTGAGCTGGTCCGCCGGTATATGGCACAGAATTTTGTGACCGTTTTTCAGGCGCTGAAATTTGGGTTTTTCCTGTTCACAGATTTTCCCGTTGTCCGGCAGGACCGATCTTCTGGGACACCGGGTGTGAAAGCAGCAGCCGGACGGCCGGTTGGTGGGGCTGGGCACATCCCCGGAAAGAATGATGGATTGGCGGCGGGCAGAAGGGTCCGGGATGGGTACCGAAGACAGCAGGGCTTCGGAATACGGATGATAGGGCGGGGGATAAATAGCGGAAACCGGTCCGAATTCCACAATTTCTCCCAGGTACATGACTGCTACAAAATCGGAAATAAACCGTACCACGCTCAAATCATGGGCGATAAAAATCATGGTGGAGCCCATGCCTTCCTTGATTTCATTGAGCAGGTTCAAAACAGCGGCTGCCACTGACACATCCAGAGCAGATACGGGCTCATCACAGATGACCAGGGACGGCCGGCTGGCCAAGGCCCTTGCAATGCCGATACGCTGTTTTTCCCCGCCGGACAGCTGCCTGGGATACCGGTCATAATAATAGGATGCCAGTTTTACCGCCCGCAGGAGCCGTTCCACTTCCTGGCGGACCTTTCTTTTTGGAACGGTTTTGAATTTCTGGATGGGACGCGCAATCTGGGTGCCGATGGTGTAAGAGGGATTCAGGGTGGAATCCGGATTCTGGAATACCATCTGCAGTTCCCGGATCAAGGACAGATCCCGTTTCTGGGCAGGCTCGTTCAAATTGATGCCCATAAGATCCACCTTGCCGCCCGTGAGTTCTTCCAGGCCGATGATACCTTTCACCATGGTGCTTTTGCCGCAGCCCGATTCTCCTACCACTCCTAAAGTGGTGCCCCTGAGAACCTTCAGGGAGATATCATCCACCGCCTTGACGTATGATTTTTTTTCCAGTCCCAGAATGGCCCTTAAAGAGGGATTCTGTTCCGGGTAATACAGTCTCATGTTCTGGATATTGAGCAGCGTATCCATGGAAGACAGATCATCGTCGCCTTCAGGTATTTGAATGACGGTTTCTTTCTGGCCCCGGGCATAATCATCCCAGGGTACCTTCAACGGTGCTCTGCCCAGAAAGCATCTGGACCAGTGGTCTTCCGAAATGGCCACCAGCTCGGGATGCTGCGTGGTACAATTGGCAATGAGGCTTTTGTCTTCCAGGTGTCGGCCTTCCAGGCGCCAGTCGCACCTGGGGGCGTAAATACAGGCATTGAGATCGCGTTCCGCCGGGTCCGGCACCCGTCCCTGGATGGACCACAGCCGGTTGTTGGACAGGTTGTCTCCCAGGCGGGGTACACAGCACAAAAGCCCCCGGGTATAGGGATGGGCCGGGTTGGCAAACAGGTGATCGATGGGACCCTGTTCCACCATCTCCCCGGCATACATGACACACAGCCGGTCACTCACCTTGGCCACAACGCCCAGGTTGTGGGTGATGAAGATGATTCCTGTGTTAAAATCTTTTTTCAGATCCTCGATGAGATCCAGGACCGCGGCTTCCACAGTCACATCCAGGGCTGTGGTTGGTTCGTCCATGATGAGCAGGGAGGGGTTGTTGAGCAGGGCCATTGCAATCACCACCCGCTGCTGCTGGCCGCCTGAAATCATATGGACATACCGCTTCATGACATTGGCGGCATCAGGCATGTGTACCCGTTCCAGCATGGCAATGCACCGGTCCCAGGCCTCTTTTTCACCTATGTCGGTATGGGCGGTGAGCACCTCTGTGAGCTGGGTGCCGATGGTCAAAGAGGGGTTCAGTGCCTGCATGGGGTCCTGGTACACCATGGAGATATTGTTGCCCCGGATTTTGCGCAGTTCCCCTTTGGGGGTACCCACCATCTCCTTTCCCATGAATTTGATGCTGCCCCCCACCACCTTGCCGTTGGACCCCAAAAAGTCGAGGATGCCGAAGGCGATGGTGCTTTTGCCGCAGCCCGATTCACCCACAATACCCACGGTCTGTCCCTGTCTGACCGTGAAATTGACTCCCCTCACCGCCGGCACCATTTGTTTGCGGGTCTGGTAGGAGATGGCCAGGTCCTTGACCTCCAATACCGGTATATCTGATGTATGTTCCATAGGATCGCTTTCTTTGTCAAGGCCCGGCAGCAGTACTGCCGGGCACAGGATTACTGATATCTCATGGATTCTTCACGAATCCCGTCTGCCAGCAGGTTGAGCCCCACCACCAGCGAAGCGATGGCAAGGGAAGGCCACAGGGCTGCATACGGGTTGCCTGTAAGGATAAAAGCCCTTCCTTTGGCAACCATGGAGCCCCAGTCCGGTGATGGCGGCGGCATGCCCAGGCCCAAAAATCCCAGGGTACCCATGGCAAAGATGGCATACCCGATCCTGAGCATGGCATCGATGATGATGGGGCCCCGGGTATTGGGCAGAATTTCCACAAACATGATGAACCAGGCACTTTCCCCCCGGGTCTCCGCGGCCCGGATATATTCACGGGTTTTGATGTCCAGGGTCAGGCTTCTTACCAGCCGGGCAATGCCCGGCACCCCCACAATGGAGATGGCAATGACCACATTGACGGCGGATGCACCGATGGCGACCACGATGATCAAATAGAGCAGGATGACCGGGATGGCCATCATGGCATCCAAAAGCCGCATGACAAGCTCATCGATCCATCCGCCCTTATAACCGCCGATCAACCCCAAAGTGGCACCGATGAGCAGGGCCACCACCACCCCCCAGATGGCGGTCCCCCCGGGCAGAGAAATGTTTTCCGATACCGGCAGCACCACCAGAACCACCCGGGCGCCGTAAATCAGCCGGGTCCACAGATCTCTTCCCAGCTCGTCCGTGCCCAGTATATGTTCGGCAGACGGCCCCTGGTTGGGGGCTTTCCAGTCCTGTTCATAGGGGGTGTACGGGGTCAGATACGGGGCGAACAGGGCCACAAACACCCAGAACAGGACAATGACCAGTCCCACCATGGCAATTTTGGAACTGAGCAATATGGCGAACATGTCCGTGAACCGCACTTTTTTGGTTTTTGCATTGTTGGTTTCAACTTTTTCAGGCATACCGTATCCTCGGATTCAAAAAGGTATAGATGATATCGGCCACCAGTTGGGTGCCGACGGCTACCAGGACCATAATCATGGCGCCTGCTTCCAGGGCGTTGAAATCTTTATACAACGCTGATTCCAGCAGATAGGCCCCGAGTCCCGGGTATCCGAACACCACTTCCACGATGACGATCCCCCCCAAAAGCCAGTTGACATGCAGCATGATGACTGTGATAGGGGCGATGAGGGCGTTTTTCACTGCGTGTTTGAACACCACTTTTTTATAAGGCAGCCCCTTGAGAAACGCGGTGCGGATATAGGGGGATTTCATGACCTCCACCATGGAGGCCCGGGTGATGCGCAGTATATAGCCCAGCTCGATCAGGGTCAATGTCAATACCGGCAGAATCAGCATCATGGGTTTTTCCCAGGGCGCAGATGTGCCCAGAACCGCTGCCCCGGGCAGCCATCCCAGCCACACCGAAAAAATCAGGGTGAGAAAAATACCGGTGGCAAACTCCGGCACCACGGAAAACATCATGCCGCCTACCGATAAGAACCGGTCCCTGACAGAGCCTTCCTGAAGTCCGGCAATGAGCCCCAAAAGCAGGGCCAGGGGCATGACAATGACAAAAGCGGTGCCTGCCAGGACCACGGAGTTGCGCAATCGCGTCCACAGGCTTTTGTTCACCGGCCGGCCGGTGCGAAAGGAAATCCCGGGATCACCCCTGACAAATCCTTTTTTCAACGGGATATAGTCTTTGGGTCCGCCGGAACTTTCCATCCAGCCCTTGCCCATGACAAATACAAACATGGTTTCGGTTTCACCCTTGACCCACCGGACGGCATGGTTCTGGCGGTCAATCCCCCAGAATTCCTGTTTTCCGTCTTCAATGGCCTCCCACCGCTCATTGTCAATGTATTCTGTTTTTTCGCCGTCTTCAGTGAGCACAATGGCCACCAGATCATCCCCGTCCACTTTCCAGCGGATCAACGCCCCGTCTTTTCTGACGGCCCACCACTCCTCAAAATCTTCTTCCGTGGTGATTCTTTTCAACGGCATGTTAATTTTCTTTTCAGCGATCCAGTCATTGCCGGCGATCCAGTGCAGATACCGCACATACATGGGCTGATCCAGGCCGTTCTGGCGGATGAATGCAGCTTCCTGTTCCGGGGATATAAAGGCGCCCAGCACGTTTTTGGCGATATTGCCGGGGGATGATTCCGCAATGACAAAAACCGCCACAGACACGAGGATCATGGTCAGCAGTAAAAGGAAAAACCGTCGGAGAATAAAGACAATCATAAAAATCCCTGTCCCTTTTTTTTAAGGGGCCCGCACATACATGTTCGGGGTGCGGGCCGCACAGGTTTTTATTTATCCGATGGACACATCATTAAAAAGCATGTAGCCATTGGGGTGCCCTTCCAGGCCTTTTACAACACTTCTGGATACCATCCAGACAGCCCGCCAGTAACCGATGCCGATGGAGCCTCTGTCATACTGGATTTTCTGGAGTTTGCAGAACAGTTTTCTGCGTTTCTCCACATCCAGGGTGCCGTTGGCTTTTTCCAGGATCTCGGAGAACTCATCATCCACCCACCGGGTCTCATTCCAGGCTGCGGGATTGCCGTCCGGGTCCGCCTTGTAGGCCAGATTCAGCACCATGGTGCCCAGGGGCCGGTGGGTCCAGGGGGTGATACCGAAGTCCACTTCCGTCCATTTTTCCCAGTACTGGCTGTTGGGCATGGTCTGCAGGTTGATTTTGAATCCACCGGCAATGGCATCCTGTTTGAGGACTTCCGCATACCGTACCACATCCGGCCATCCGGAACCAACCGCCAGGTTGACTTCCAGGCCGTCGGGATACCCGGCTTCGGCCAGCAGTTTTTTGGAAGCCTGGGGATCATAGGGCGGGATGGGCATTTCACAGTATTCGGGATGCAGCTGGTACACATGGAAATCCTGTCCTTCCAGGCCCTGACCCATGTATGCCAGTGCCAGCAGTTTTTCATGGTTGTGGCATTTTCTCATGGCCAGCCGGACTTTTTCATTGTCCCAGGGCTTGACATCCACCCGCATGCGCAATACCCTGGCCGAGGCGGTGGGGGCTGCGAGGATGTTGATTTCCGGGTCATCCTTGAGGGCCCGGAAAATGTCGGTACCGCCGATATCGGACAGGTCGATGAAATCGATGTCTTCGCTCTTGATGGCGGAAATCATGGGAGCGGTTTCGGTTCCCATGTCAAGAAAATGCATCGCATCCAGGTATGGCAGGGCTTTGCCGTCAGCACCCTTCTGCCAGTAGTCGGAACGGGCCTTGACCACGGCCAGCTCTCCTTCCCGGTAGGTTTCCAGGGTGTAGGGACCGGTGCCGTGGGGCGCTTTGAGAAAATCCCCTTCAAATGTCCGGTGGTTGAGTATCTGGGCCGGATAATGGAACATGTGCTCTGGAACTGCGATTTCAGGAACCAACAGATGCAGTTTGATCTGATAGTCATTGACCTTTTCAATATTGTTGGCACTCAGATATCCGCCGATCATGCCTTTCATGGAGGAGCCCACACTCTCATCCAGCCACTGGTTGAAGGTGAAGATCACGTCATCGGCGTTGAAGGTATCGCCGTTGTTGAATGTGACACCTTTTCTCAGGTTCAGGGTCCAGGTCTTGAGATCATCACTGGCTATCCAGTTTTCCAGCAGATAGGGATGGGTGATATTTTTGCCGTCGGTCAGGGTCAGGTATTCTGCTACCTGACGGGTGACATTGGATGCGGCAATCCAGGAATAGGTGGCTGGGTGGGCGATTTTCTGGAGTGCTGTGGCAACCTTGAGGGTACCGCCGCGTTTGACGTTGCCGGCAAAGGCTTTGCTGGTCCAGGAAAGCCCTGCCATCTGGGTGGCTGTAAAAGCGGATACCCCCAGCAGGGTGGAATACCGCAAAAATTCTCTTCTGGAAAGTTTGCCTTTTTCCATGTCACTTTTCATGTCATGTACTGCCGGATGAATTCGTTTTTTCATACTTGCCTCCTTATTTTTGTTGGGTAATACAGTATTTCCTACAAACCACTGGTTCATGAAATCTGCACATTTATATTACACGCCCTCCTCTTTAATGCAATTTTTTTACTTGTTTTTTTAAAAAAAAGTTTTCTATCCTTTTTCCAGCTTGCTCAGGATTTCTTTTTCTCCTTCGGTTTTGAGCCGTTCCAGTTCAGTCATAACCTTGTCGCTCAAGGGATCCGGCTTGTGGGTTTCCATGATGGACCGAATTTCTTCTTTGACCCGCTGGTCCATGGTGGGTTGGCCACCGTTCTTCCAGGCATCGATGGTCTGGCGGTTGAGCAGCTTTGATACCGACAGTTCCTGCTTGAAATGGTCCAGGGTATGTTTTTGGGTGATAAAGTGCCCGCCGGGACCCACATCCTCTAAGATCTGCCGGGCCAGGGTTTCCTTTGTCACGGTAATCCCATCCACAAACCGCTTGGTCATGCCCACAATTTCATTTCCCATCACCAGCTGTTCCAGGGAACAGGCCATGCCCGAGGCCATGTACCCCACATCATGGATGAGGTTCAACCCGGACAGTCCCTGGGCCAGGATGGAAAAGGTGCCTTCCAGGCCGGCCTGGGCATCCAGGCATTTGGCATCTGTGGCACCGGCCAGGCCCCAGGTGGGCAGGTCGAATGATTTGGCGATTTCCGCCTGGGCCGCAATCCCCAGACTGTTTTCCGGCGCCCCCATGGTCATGAGCGCGGTTTTCATGTCCAGTATCCCCACATTGCCGCTCATGGCCACCGGGCAACCGGTTTTGCGCAGCTGGGCAATGGTGATGTGAACCAGGGCTTCGGCCGTGATCTGCACCAGCATGCCGGCCAGGGTAACCGGACCTGTGGCGCCGGCAGACACGGTGGAGCCGGGCAGCTGGGGCATGAACCGGTCTGCGGAGATCAGGATCCGGTCCACCACGTCATCCGGAAAAAACAACGGGGCGATGGCTTCAGGATAGAGTATGAGAAAGGGTTTTTCCCGCAGTTTGTCCTGACCTCCGGCGATCACGGCTGCCATTTCATACACATACTCACATCCCAGGGGCGAGTACCCGATAAAAGCCGCCGGCTTGGTGGTGTTGGCGAACATGGCCGGTATTTCATGCACTTCCGCAGCAGCGCCCGGCACATCCTGGGAGGAACCCATGGGCATGACAAAATCGATGTGGGGGCAGGCATCCGCTACTTTGGCGCCCCGGGCGATATCCTTTATACTGGTGGGCCGGATCTCTCCGGTAAAGGGGTCCCGGTGGTTGGGACTGGCGGTGGAGGTACCGTAATGGCTTTTTTCTCCTTCCACTTCCAGGGCCCGCCTGCCGTTTCTGTCATAAATGGTCCAGCCCTTGGGTGCAGTGGACAAACACCCCTGGACAATGTACCTGGGAATCTTGATGCAGTCGTCCTTGACCCAGGCCCCTGCCTGGGTCATCATTTTGTGGACCTGGCGGTGCCGGCATTTAAATCCCACTTTTTCAATAATATCAAAGGCTGCCTGCTTGATCTCCCAGATCTGGTCGTCGGTCAGGATCCGCATGCTCACAGAGCGGCTTTTGGTGCTGGATGACTGAATCACGTGCTTTCCTTTCAAAAAGTATTTTTTTTAAATCTTTAGTAATCTGTGGTCTGTCAACCGGGTCAGTTACGCAGGTAACTGTATGCGCTTATTTGCTGGTTTTCCCCGGCCTTGTCCGGATCCGGGGGAACCCCGCTTTTATCCCAGCCCATGGCATAATAAAATTCAGCCAGCATGGCGGTTAAGGTTTCTCTGGTGAGTCCCACCGGATTGTCTTTGAAGGAAAAGAACCTGTCCGGCAGGTGGTCCACAAGGGGCAGCACAGTATGGCGCAGGTTGAACCGTCTTTCCAGGGCCGCTATTTTCTCTCCTGCGTCCATCAGGTCATCCTTGGTGAAAGCCGTATCTGTCAATGCGTTCACCAGGGCAATTTCCGGTTCAAGGTTGAACGATTTGAGCAAAGACAGCACCGGTACCTTGCACAGGCCCAGACAATCCACCAGGATATTGGTGACCACCGCTTTTTTGATAAGCCATCCTTTGGCCCGGGTGGCATGGATGTCCACAGCCATGGTTGTGCCGAATTCCTCTAAGGCCTGTTCTTTTGACCAGCTGTACTCCAAGGAGGCATACACATTGTTGTAATCCCCGCCCCTGCTGGAGACCGCATATCCCAGGGCAGTTCCCATGATGGCATTGGGATGATAGGCGGTCAGCTCCAGGCCTTTGACATGGGCGGCACAGGCTGCTGCCTTTGGGCCGATCTGATCAGCTGCATGCCTGACACCTTGGGCCAGAAGCAGTCCCAGTTTTGTGGTGCGGCCTGCTATCCTATGAATCAGGGTTTCCATGGTGCGGGCATTGCCCCAGGACAAATCCAGATCTGCTTTGAGATCTGCGGGCATCAGGCCTTTTTCCTCCAGATCCATGGCAAAGGCAATCACCGATGCCGTGGAAGTGGTATCCAGCCCCAGCCGGTTGCACAGGTTATCCAGCCGGACAATGGCAGCCATATCCGCCAGCCCGCATTTGGGACCAAAGTTTATCACTGGTTCAAACTCCGGCCGGGTGGACACTTCATCCGGTTTTGCAGGGTCCATTACCAGATCTGCCTTGCACTGAACCGGACATTTGAAACACCCGGATGTCTTGACAATTTTCTTTGCCAGTTTCCTGCCGTCAATGGGACTGATATCGGTCATGCCGATGTCATTATAATTTTTTGCCCCCATGATCCCGAAATCATTGACCCACTTAAGATACCCGGATCCGCCGTATCTGGAAAAAAAAGAAAATTCCGATGCATTCCGCACCAGGGCGGCATAGGTTTTTACTGCCAGTTTCTTTTGGGGGGTGTCTGCAGGCAGGTGTTTGCGGGTGCCTTTGGCAATGACGATCGCCTTGAGGTTTTTGGCCCCCATGACAGCCCCCATGCCGGTGCGGCCGGCAGCATGGTCTTTTTCCGTCATTACTGCGGCGAATCTGACCTGGTTTTCCCCTGCCGGACCAATGGCCAGGACACGGATGTTTTCATGCGCATGGTTTTGCCTGATCCGGTCCTGAACCCAAAATGTATCCAGCCCCCACAGATCTTTGGCAGGCACAAGCCGGGCCCCCTTTTCATGGACATACAGGTAAACCGGTTCTGTGGCAACGCCGGTAACGATAACTGAGGCCAGGTTGCAGGAACGCAGCCAGGCACCGGTATACCCGCCGATATTGGAACTGCCCAGAATACCGGTTAAAGGGGACAGGGCATTTATATGGAGCCTGGCACCGCAGGGGGCTGCAGATCCGGTGAGAAGCCCGGTGGATAAAAGCAGGATGTTGTCCGGTCCCAGCGGGTCTGTACCCGGTTTCAGGTGGTGGTACAAATACCAGGCATTGAATCCCCTGCCGCCCAGAAAATCGGTGGCTGCATCAGGATAGGGGTCGCATCGGCATTCCCTGCTTGTCAGATCGGCCGTTAAAACAGTGCCGAACCGGTCTGATACATTTTGGGATTTTGAAGCCTGTTTTCCATGAAAATCCATAGATGCTGCATGTTCTTTTGCTGCTGTATTCATGGATCAACTTATTAACATGTTATGGTTTCCGGATCAAATCTTTATTTGCTGCATCCGGTTTTTTACACTAAAAAACTTGTAACAGAAACATATTCATCATAATATCATGATTTATGAGACAAACCAGCAAAGCCATCTTTTTATCCGGAACCAGGAGATATGCATGAACCGTGACCAAGCGGTCCAGGAACTGGAAACCTTTGCAGGCTACTGGGATATTATCGTCGTCGGCGGCGGGGCCACCGGTCTGGGGGTGGGGGTGGATGCCGCATCCCGTGGCTGTAAAACCCTGCTTTTAGAACAGCACGATTTTGCCAAGGGAACCTCCAGCCGTTCCACCAAGCTTGTGCACGGCGGGGTCAGGTATCTGCGCCAGGGAAATATCTCCCTTGTTCTCGACGCCCTTCATGAGCGGGGCCTTCTCATGCGCAACGCCCCGCATCTGGTCAGCAACCAGGCCTTTATTGTTCCCAATTACGAGTGGTGGGACGGGCCGTTTTACGGGGCCGGCATGAAGGTATATGATATGCTGGCAGGCAAACTGGGGCTGGGGCCGTCCAGGCACCTGTCCAAAGAAGAAACCCTGAAACGGATACCCACTCTGGAACCGCAGAAGCTGCGGGGCGGGGTGGTCTATTACGACGGCCAGTTCGACGATGCCCGTTTGGCTGTCAACCTGGCCCAGACCATGGTTGACAGCGGCGGCACCCCTGTCAACTACATGCAGGTCACCGGCTTTACCAGGGCCGGGGACATGATTGACGGGGTTATGGCCACAGATATGGAAACCGGCAGATCTTACGAGATACATGCCCGGGTGGTGGTAAACGCCACCGGGGTTTTCACCGACAGCATTCTGCAGATGGAAAATCCCGGGGCAACGCCCATTCTTTCCGCCAGCCAGGGGATTCATCTGGTGCTGGACAAGGAATTTCTGCCCGGAGAATCCGCCATCATGGTTCCCCAGACCGCTGACGGCCGGGTCCTGTTTGTGGTGCCCTGGCATGGCAGGGCTGTGGTGGGTACAACAGATACGCCGATGTCCAACATCAGCCTGGAACCATGTCCCTTAAAGGAAGAGATCGACTTCATCCTGGAACATGCCGCCATTTACCTGTCCAAAGACCCTGAACCAAAGGATGTCAAAAGCGTGTTCGCCGGGCTGCGTCCCCTGGTCAACACGGGCGGCAGCGCCAATACCGCAGCCATTTCCCGGGACCACTTTCTGGTGGTTTCGGAATCAGGCCTGGTGACCATCACCGGCGGCAAATGGACCACCTACAGAAAGATGGCGGAAGACACCGTTAACCAGGCCATGCTGGTGGCAGGTCTTGACGAGCGCGAATGCGTGACCAAAAAACTGCGGATCCACGGTTGGCTCAAGCATTTTGATAAAAATGATTCCCTCCATTATTACGGCTCTGATGCCATCCACATCAAAAAACTGATCAAAGAGGATCCCGAACTGGCAGAAGCACTGCACAAAGACCTGCCCTATATCAAAGCTGAGGTGGTGTGGTCCGTACGCAGGGAAATGGCCAGGACAGTGGAGGATTTTCTGGCCCGCCGGAGCCGTGCCCTGGTGCTGGATGCCCGGGCCGCCATGGACATGGCCCCGATTGTGGTCCACCTCATGGCCCGGGAACTGGGATATGATCATACCTGGGAGGATTGCCAGGTATCAGCTTTTACCGATCTGGCCGGCCAGTATTTACTTGACGGATACATGCATGAAGGCAAAAATCATTCATGACCATTTTACTGGTGGATAATAATGCAGCAGCAAACCTGATTCTGGCAGATCTTTTTCACCAAAAAGGGTATGCCTGTCTCCGTGCCGCTGATGCCGGACAGGCCCTTGCGCTTATAAAAAAACATGACATCCGCATTGTTGTATACAACTGCCAGGCATCAGACACAGCGGGCCTTGATTTGTGCCGCAGTATCCGCAGACTCAAAAAAGACCATTATCTCTATTTTATAATGATTACCCCAAAAGACAATAAAAAAGAAAAGCTGGTCGGCTTTAAACAGGGTGTTGATGCATTTATGGCAGGACCTGTGGATACGGATAAACTCGAAGCACTGGTCCAGGTGGGCATGCGGATATCAGGATTCACCATACAAAAACCTGCAAAAAATGATGTCCCAGTAAAACAAGATATTTCAGAATATGATATCCCTTTTGCCAGAATCGCCCTGGAAAAAAATTTTATTACAAAAGAGCAGCTGGCAAAAGCGTTTTCCTCCCAGAAAAAAGAAAAACTGGCCAGCGGCAAAAACCTTTACCAGAAAACCGGTGACACCCGGGTATTCAAAAAAACAGCGGACATCCTTGTGGCCCAGGGAGCGATCACCCAAGAACAACGGGATATGATCTTTCAGGAAATGGGAAAAAACAAGGAGCTGACGTCTGAATCCTTAAAACAGGCAGACACATCAAAGCGGTCTCCTTTTGAACTGCAGGTATCCAAAGACAGGCTGGAAGCCCGGCTGGTTGTAAACAATGCGTTTTTTGATGAAATCACACCTGATACTGTCGCAGCAGCCCTGACAAAAGAAAACATCCAGTTCAGTCCGGAGGACCTTGAAAAACAGATCACCAACCTGAAAAAAGCTTTCGCGGAAAATATATCATTTGTCGCTGCAAAAGGCAGACCTGCTGTACCGGGCATAGATGCGTTTATTGCATATCATTTTGATACAAACTATTTAAAGCCCGGAAAAATCGATGCTGACGGCAATATGGATTACCGGGAACGCGGAAGCATCCCCACGGTTGTGGCCGGGGAGCTGCTGGCAACCAAAATCCCCATGAAAACAGGGGAACCGGGCATAGATATTTACAACAACCCCATTCCCCCTGCGCAAACAAACGATGTGCAGCTGGAATGCGGACCCGGGGCCCGGCTGTCTGAAGACAAAATGCAGGTCTATGCCCAGATCGATGGCCAGCCCCATATCGCAGTAGGGGGTGCTGTCTGTGTTTTTGCAGAACTGACCATTGACGGGGATGTGAATTTTACTACCGGAAATATTGATTTTGACGGCAATGTTATTGTAAAGGGCAGTGTCCTGAACGGGTTTATCGTAAAATGCGCCAATCTTTTCGCAAAGGAAATCAGCGGTGCCGCCATTTTCGCCTTAGGTGATGTTGTTGTGTCAGAAGGTATTATAAATGCCGATATCAAGTCGGAAGGTGATGTAAAAGCCAGATTTGTTACCGGCTCCAACATAAAATCCTTTGGCAGCGTTATGATTGACAAAGAACTCATCGATTCAAAAATTCGGTCCAGTGCAAAGTTTTTATCAGAACGGTGCACAATCATTTCTTCTTTTGTTTCCGCAAAAATGGGGGTTGCAGCAAAACAGATCGGCACGGATGTTTCCAGTGCCTGCCGCATCCATGCGGGAATGGACGAAAATGTCAAAAAACGCATCCAGGCTTTTGACCATGCCATTAATGATAAAAAAAAGATCCTGGAAACCATCCAGAAACGGTATGAAAAAGGATCAAAAAAACAACGGGCCATCCACAGGAAAATTTTTGAACTGGCCCAGAATCAGGAACGTCTGGCCTCAACCGGGCAGTCAGCAACAGCTTTGACCAGGGAACTGGACCAAAATTTCAAAGACCAGGAAATACTTGAAGAACAGGTTGCCCAGGATCTGGCTGCCATTGAAGCATTGATAGCAGAGATTGAAACCATCGGCAAAGAAAAAGAAGCCATCCTGCAATGGTCCAGGGAAGAAAAAGGAGACCCGTTCATCAAAGTCAGCGGCCTCATTACCCAGGGCACAAAACTGTTCGGGATCCACACCTCTTTTATCCCCAAAGAAACCATCCGCAATGTCACCATAAGAGAAACAAAACAGCCGGAAACCGATGCCTGGCAGATGGTGATTCAGTAAAGATGATGCCATTGACCAGCGGGAGTTGCCTGTAATCTGCCTGAAAGTATACGAGAGATGAGCAATAAACCGGATGAAAAGATCCCGCAGACAGGGGGGCCATTACTGAATTGGCCGGAGCATATTTCAGGTTTTAAATAATTTTTTATACTTTTCTTGACAAAAAGTCCTGGAAGAGTGACATAGAAAAGATTAAAAATTTTTTTCTCATGTATATATTTCAAACTCATTAAATATCGGAGGATACTCATGGAAAATCAGAAACTTATCAATATGCTGAACAAAGACATGGCTGAGGAGCATGCAGCCATTATCCGTTATCTGGTCCACAGCTATCTGGAAGGTGAAGATACGCCGATGGGTGCCAAACTGCTTTCCCGATGCCGGGAAGAAATGTGGCACATGCACTGGCTGGGGATGGTTGTGGGAAAACTGGGGGGTGAACCCAATCTGAATCCCGCGACCTACCCTTACGATCCCACAAACCGCGCCACTATTTTCAAATCTTATGTTGATTATGAGAAGAGTTTGATACCCCATTATAATTCAGAAGCAGAGAAAGTGGATGATCCGCATATTAAGCGCGTACTTCAGCGGGAAGCTTGGGAATCGGCCATGCACGCCAATAAATTCGAAAGTATGCTTAACAAACTTGACAATAAAGAGGCAAAAAGTTTACCCGGAGAAGAAAATGAATTGCCAAATGATTATGTTGAAAAATTCCAGTCTCTTGTTGAATACAAGTATAATCTGATGCTGCGGCATATTCGTGATGCATGGGTTTTCCAGAAAGAGAATATGTTCGGTTGGAAAATCATGGATTTTGCCATGACCCAAATGAAACAACTGGCCCACCTTTCCGAACCCGTGGCTGAAAACGGCATTCCCCCGCGCTTTAATGTCCAGCCATTTGACCTGAGTGCAAGCCTCGGCCCTGCATTGTCAAAGACGCTGGAAGATGTGGAATCCTCGATAAAACGCCATCAGGCCCTGAAAAACGAGGAAGAAACCCGGAAGCATGCAGGCGAAATCACCAATCTGGAACTTTCCGTTGATCAGGAAACCTATCAGGCAGACGAGATAAAGGACTGGCTTAAGAAGACCACCTGAACCGAAAGAAATTTACAATCAGCGGGAAATTTCTTTTAAAACGATCGTAACCGTTCCCCATTTTTAAAGAAGGGAGATAGGTACAGCCCGGGGAGCATTACCTGATTTTGTATCGTTGTTCTCTCGAAGTCGGATTTACGTGTAGGCGTGAATTCCATTTTACAACCCTCTATGTGTCAGAACTCCATTGATAGCAAACCAATATTTTAAACTGCTGTCTGGACTTTTGCCGTGATACTCTGATATATAACAATCGAAAAAAAAAGGGGACGGATCTTTTTGATTCCGCCGGGCATCGGTGAAAAAGGGAACTGGGAAATTATGGAATTTCAGCGACAGAAGCTCAGCAGGCGTGTGGTGAATGACCTGAAGAAACGGTCTACATCCGGTGTGTTTTTTTACATACTGGTACCGCCGATTCTGTTTTTCACTGATAATTATCTGTATCGGCACTTGACCGAGAGTCTGATTTTTCTGGGTGTCTTCTCTTTTATCTGCCTGTTCCGTCTTGGCCATGTATTTGCTTCCAGAAAAATACCGGACCAATGGGAGTCACTGAATAACACAGTGTTTATTGCCAGTTTGCTGCTGACGGCGCTGCTGTGGGGACTGGGGTCTGCGTATTTTTTGGGTCAGAAGGGTGAACAGGCTCTGCACAGCATCATGCTCATCTGCACGGTGGGATTCTGCGCCGGCGGGGTCATGTCTTTCATGCCCCTGCTGTATCTGGCTGTGGCATACAATCTGTTGATGCTGGTGCCTGCCATTGGCGCGATTTTTTTCAAAGGAGACATGCCTACCCTGGGATATGCCATGATATTGTATTCCGTTTATCTGGTATTGATCACCC
>JAABUB010000079.1 GCA_011389575.1 Desulfotignum sp.
TTTTCAACGCCCATACCTGCCATTCCCAGACCGTGCTGACCCTGCCCCCGGGGGCGGTGCAACTGGCGGAAAACACCCATGAACCACATCATGCCTTCCGCCTGGGCCATGCTGCCTGGGGGGTGCAGTTTCACCCGGAATATACCCATGCCATCATGAGCGGGTACATCCGCAGCATGTCGCCGGTGATCCAGGCCCTGGGCAAAGATCCGGCCCGGGTGCAAGAACAGGTTACCGAAACGCCCGAGGCAAGTCAGGTGCTGGCGCGGTTTGCCGCTCTGTGCAATCATGATCACATTGCGTATTGACAATATGTGATGACATAAGGTGTGACCAGGGTTTGCATGATCTCGGCGGCCACGATTTTCAGATTGAGCATGCGCATGATGCCCGGGGCCTTTACCTGAAACAGCATGAGCAGTGTCAGGTATCCACCGGAATAGGCCAGCAGCAGGGTGGTGGCCATGGTGCCGATGACATGGCGGCCCACGACAAGTTTTCCAGGTCGGTCTGTCCAACCAGGCTGTTGAAGGCGGTTTATAAGTTGAATCCCAGCAGACCGGCCATGGTCAGGGCGATCTGGGTGTTGTCCTTCCACCCTGAGAACCGGTGGGCTCCCACCCCTGTGGCGGACAAGGGGATCATGGTGGCGGTGTGGATCGTGGTGGTCCAGCCGATGTTGGCCCGTTCAGACAGCAGATGGGCAGCGGTCAGGGCTGCCGGGTTGACCTTGTAATACCCGGCGGTTTTGCCGGCATCCGCATCTGCCATGGCTTTTTCCAGGCGGGCGGTTTCATCTTTTGAAAGATTGTCCAGGCCGAAGCGGTCTGCCAGAAATGTCAGATAGGCCTGGCGGTCCCCTTTGTACTGTCCATCTCCATACGCCAGGGTGTCTTCCACAGATACCTTTGTATTCAGGAGCTTTGCCAGATCCAGCTTGTACCCCATGGCATCCATGCCCAGGCCCATGCCCCCGGTTTCATGGTCTCCCACCACTACGATCAGGGTGTCGTCCCTGTGCTGCAGGTAAAATTCATGGGCTTCCCGGACCGCATTGTCAAAGGCCAGGGTATCATGAATCACACCGGTGGGATCATTGGCATGGCCGGCATGGTCGATCCGGCCGCCTTCTATCATGAGAAAAAATCCATCCGGGTCCCTGGACAGGGAGTCAACCGCAGCCCGGGTCATGGCAGCCAGGGACGGGACATCCGGGTACTGGCTGACCCGTTCGATCTCATAGGGCAGGTGGGTATAGGTGAATGCGGCAAACACTTTTTCTTTTCCGGCAAAATCAGTCCGGTTGAATGCCCTGGCACCCTGCATGCCGATAAAGGTGTCATACCCTTTTTCCTCAAGAGCCTGAATCAGGTCCAGGTCATCTTTGCGCTTGGATGTAATGGAACGGCCCGTGGCATCCGGGTCCATTATTTCTGCGGCCTGGGGGATGAAATGGCGGATACCGCCGCCGGCAAAAAAATCCACCCCGCTGGCTGCCATATCCTCAGCGATCTCATTTTCATTGTTTCTGGAGATGTTGTGGGCACAGAATGCCGCAGGGGTGGCGTGTGTCAGCCGGGTCGTGGTGATGATGCCCGTGGCCCGGCCATGTTCCTCAGCCGCTTCCATCAGGGTTTTTACATCCTGTCCGGCAGCATTTTTACCGATCACCCCTTTGTTGGTCTTGATGCCCGATGCCAGGGCCGTGCCGGCAGCGGCAGAATCGGTTATCAGGGTATCGGCGGCATAGGTGCTGTTGATGCCGGCGGTCTCAAAGGTGTTCATCAAAAGCGCCTGGGACGGGTTGCCGGTTTTTTCCTGCAGAAAGAATTCACTGAACTGACGCTGGGATGCCCCCAGGCCGTCTCCGATAAAATAAAATACATACTTTGGCTGCCCTGCCAGTGCGGGCAAAGCAGATAAGAGAAGTACCAGAACAAGAAAAAAGGTGGTTTTCATCTGTTTCATAATGCATTCCTCCCCTGAAATATTAATACATAAAATGACAGAATACCAACAGCTAAATTTTGTACCCGTAGTTTATTAGAATCAGATCAGGAATCCACTAGATTTTGTATACCTTTATTTAATTGTTTTGATATTATATTCAAGAAAAGCTCTATCAGCAGATACCAGTGTACAGTTTTCAATGATCGCCTGGCAGACAATCAATCTGTCAAATGGATCTCTGTGAACAAATGGCAGGGTTTTTAAAAAAAGCAAATGTCTTTTGCTGATATTCAGAATATTGAAATCCAGTTTTTCACACTCATCAAACAATTTCTCAAAAGGGATATCCAGCACCAGTTTTGACAAACTCATCTTTATGGCGATCTCCCAGAAACTCGCAATACTGATGAAAATTCTGTTCTCTGGATCTGTGATTATTTCTTTCGCATTTTCTGAAAGCCTGTCATCATCATCAAAAAGCCAAAGCATTGAGTGTGTGTCCAGTAGAAAATTCATTCCATATATTCCTTGAAATCTTCTAGCGGCGCATCGAAATCATCGCGCATATGGATCAATCCCTTGAGTGTACCGGCTTTTCTTTTTATTTTTTTTATCCCTTTTGTTTTTTTCAGGATTATAATTTCAAAAGAATCCCCTGTGAAAGGAATATCTTCATCAAGTATTAGGGTTCTTGATGATTCAAGCCTTCCCTTTGTAATTATGGCCCGTTCCATAATACTGTCTCCTATCGATTCAGCCATTTTATGAAATTTTTAAGATACTTTTTACTTTATCATATCCAGTTTTAAGTGCAATCCCATTTTACATAATGGTGCCGGCAGCCGTGTTTTATCCGGACCAATCCAGATCCTGGGTGGCAGATGATAGCATTGTTATCCATTTTCTGAACGCTTTCCTGCGGCCCCGGATACAGGTTTTTCTCTATGTGGGCACCGCTGTAATCTGCCCGGTTGGCACAACCTTTTGCACGATGTGCCACAGGTCCAATGCACAGGCTTTGGCCACACGAAAAAAAAGCGGATATGTCAACCAGACAGCCGCTGTTGTGACATGACCGGTTTTCTTCTGATGCAAATTCGGCGTATCAGGTCCACCAGGGGAAATGCCATGATTACCAACAGGATGAGCCATCCCTGAAGAGAAAAAGACCCGCTTCCGGCCCAGCCCGCATACAGATAGGGAGCGACACTGGCCACGGACGTGATAACAGCCCACAGGAAAATGGCATCAGACCGCCTGGCGGTTTCCGCCAATGAATTGATAAGCCTTGCCAGTCCCAGCACGTAAGGCGGCACCGTCACCACATCCACAAAAAAGAAGATACAGGGGTTGATGCCGTATCCCTGCATGATGGAAAACCCCAGAAACAGTTTCACTATGTCATATCCCCAGAGGACCACCATGGCCCTGAAGCAGTTTTTTTCACTGATTTTCAGGTTCATTGGATGCAGTATCTTTTTAATATGCGATTGATTATTCAGGCTGCAATTGTGACATACACCTGTTTGGAAAGCATTACAAGAATGATAGGGTATGGTTTGGAACATCAGAAAACCAGCTGCATGTCAAAAACACCTGCATCTAATAAAATCAACACCGCTGTCTAACACACGCCAAACCTTGTTGCAATAAGTAAATGCAACAGGCAGATGGTGGTGAACCAGCCTTGAAACCGACAAAGGGCAGAAAACCGATGCAGGAGGGAAGCAATAATAAAATGAAACCGTTTATCCGAAAAACCGCCTACAACGGTCCGGTACAGTCAGTTGTCCTGGATTGGGCAGGGACTGCAGTGGACCACGGGTGTACAGGACCGGCAGCTGTGTTTGTGCATGTGTTTGAACAGGTAAATGTGGCTGTTTCAACAGCCGATGCCAGGCGGTTCATGGGACTGGCCAAAAAAGACCATATCCGCGAGATGTGCGGGTTGCCGGATGTGTCAGCTGCCTGGAAAAAACAGCACGGCCGGCTGCCGGATGAAACAGATGTGGACGACCTGTATCAGCGGACCGCTGCCATGATGACGGAAACCATCAGCCGGTACAGCGATCCCATAGACGGGGTGACCGATACGGTGGCGGAACTCCGGTCCATGGGTATCCGGATCGGATCCAGTACCGGCTATGTCCGGGAGATGATGGATGTCCTTGTGCCTTCCGCCAGGAACAAAGGCTATGATCCGGATGCGGTTGTCTGCTCGTCCGACGTGCCGGCCGGCCGGCCGTTCCCCTGGATGTGCTATACGAACGCCATACAGCTGGGCACCTATCCCATGGAAGCCATGGTGAAAATCGGGGATACCATCGCAGATATTGCAGAAGGGCGCAATGCCGGCATGTGGACGGTGGGCATCACCCGCACCGGCAATGAACTGGGAATGACAGGGGCCGAGGTGAGCGCCCTTGATCCGGCAGACCTGCGAACCCGCCTGCACCGCATTGATAACCGCTTCAGACAGGCCGGTGCCCATTATGTTATCGAGACCTTTGCAGACATTATGCCGGTGATCCAGGACATCAACCGGAAACTGCAGGCCGGTGAAAACCCCCTGAGATAAACCGTATTGAGAGAATCAGCAATGGAAACCCTGCCTGACAATCCTTACCTGCTTTTGACCCCCGGTCCGTTGAGTACCACCAAATCGGTGAAACAGGTCATGCTCCGGGACTGGTGCACCTGGGATGATGATTACAAACAGATTGTGGAAACCATCCGGGCTACCCTGGTGCAGCTGGCAACCCCGGTGCCGGGATATACAGCCGTGTTGATGCAGGGCAGCGGCACCTTCTGTGTGGAGGCCTGCCTGACAACCGCCATCCCTGACAAAGGCAGGCTCCTGGTTCTGGCCAACGGGGCATACGGCCGCAGGATTGCTCGGATAGCCGCCTGCCAGAGAATCGATCACCTGGTACTGGACAGCGGGGATACAGAATGGCCTGATACGGAAGTGCTTTCCAAAGCACTGGCACAGGATCCGGGCATCACCCATGTGGCTGTAGTCCATTGTGAAACCACCACAGGCATGCTTAATCCCGTGGCTGACATTGGTGACATTGTCAGGCGGTTCCACCGGACATTCATCGTGGATGCCATGAGCAGTTTCGGCGGTATTCCCATGGATATGGCACAAATCCAAGCCGACTATCTGATCTCCAGCGCCAACAAATGTATCCAGGGGGTGCCCGGGTTCGGATTTGTCATTGCCGGGAAAAGGGAACTGGCACGGACAAGGGGCAATGCCCGTTCTTTGAGCCTGGACCTGTTCGATCAATGGGAGACCATGGAAACGGGGCATGGCAAATGGCGGTTCACCTCGCCCACCCACGTGGTGCGGGCCTTTGCCAAAGCCCTGGAAGAACTGGCCGGGGAGGGCGGTGTGGCACAGCGGTGGAAGCGGTACCGGGAAAACAGGGATCTTCTGATCGCCGGCATGACCCGCCTGGGGTTTGTTCCCCTGCTGGACGAACCCTACCGGTCCCCCATCATCACCGCATTTTTAGGTCCGGATCATCCGGATTACCGGTTCAATCAATTTTATGACCGGCTCAAGCAAAAGGGATTTGTGATATATCCCGGAAAGGTGACCCAGCAGGACACCTTCCGCATCGGCCATATCGGCGACATCCATCCGGCGGATATCCCGCAGCTTTTGGCTGCCGTCCAAGATGCCATGTACTGGGTATGATCCGGCATTTCTGACAATGATCCTTCTGGTCAGCTGCCGTCTTTCCCGTGCCATACAGTGTCCATTGGATTTGCTTGGAAGCGAACGGCAAACCGTTCGATCCGGAAAGGTGAAAAAATGCTGCACGTCGCCGGGAGGTTTGAAACAGTGGTCAGGTTTTCAGCTTGATGACCTCTCGGTCCGGCTGGTGGGGAAATTCCGCAAGGGAGGACCACCGCTTGTCGTCCTGTGCAAAAGTGGGTTTGCTCTGGATATATTCGCTGATCAGCCGGGCTGTTGCGGTTAGGGCGGATATATGGGTCCGCTCATATCCGTGGGAGGCATCCACCCCGAATCCCACCAGGGCGGTTCTGGCATCATGGCCGGCTTCAATGGCAGAGGCTGAGTCGCTGCGATAGAATTTGAAAATATCTTTGCGAAAATTAATGTCACAGCCCTGGCATAAGTTTACAAGTTTCCTGCACAAATGGTAATCAAAGGGACCGGCCTGGTCTTTCATGGCAATGGTGGCGGCATATTCCGAGGAGTTCTGGCCAGGTGCCACAGGGGCCAGGTCAATGACCACCATCTCCGATACATCAGCGTATACATCTGAGGATGCGCCGAATCCGATCTCCTCGAATATGGTGAAAATCAAATGGCAGTCCACCGGAAGGACCATGCCGGAGCCGGCAAGGGCCTTTGCCACGGTGAGAACAACGGCAACCCCGGCCTTGTCATCCAGATACCGCGCATTGATGAACCCGTTCTCCGTTATTTCCGGCAACGCGTCAAAGGCAATGATATCACCGATGTCCAAGCCATTATCCGCCAGGTCCTGTTGGTTGTTACAGATTTCATCCACCCGCAATTCCACATGGTCCCAGCCCACAGGCAGGGCATCCACTGCATCCCCCCAGGCATGTCCCGAGGCTTTCAGGGGCAGGACCGTGCCCCGCCTGGGACCGGCCCGGGTGAAGATGGTGACACGTCCCCCTTCGGCAAACCGGCTGGACCAGTTGCCGATGGGGGTGAGGGCCAGTTTGCCGTTGTCCTTGAGCTGACTGACCATGGCCCCCAAGGTGTCCAGGTGGACCGTGACCGCCCGGTCCAGGGTGTTCTGTTTTCCGGGCAGGGTGGCCCGGATGGACCCTCTGCGGGTGACCTCGAATTCAATGCCCAGTTTTTCCAGTTCTTTGCCCACATAGTGGACAACCTGGTCTGAATACCCTGACGGAGAGGGGATGCTTAACAATTCCTTTAGCTGGTGTAGGAGAAAGGTTTCATCAAGGCAGATGGGAGGCATGGGTTTATTCCTTGTATTTGACAGCGGTTTCAGGGAACAGCAGATCAACGAACCGCTGGGCTGTGGGGCGGGGTTCATGGTTGGCCAGGCCGGGCCGTTCATTGGCCTCGATGATGACATAGTCAGATCCTGCAATATCCGGCACCATGAAATCCAGGCCGGTGACCGGAATTTCCAGGCATCGTGCCGCAGCTTTTGCCGCACGGACCAGTTCCGGGTGCAGCTGGTCGGTGACATCATGGATGGTGCCGCCGGTATGCAGGTTCGCGGTTTTGCGCACCAGCACCTCTTTGCCGCCGGCCAGGATGGTGTCATAATCCAGATTGTTTTCCGCCAGGGTCCTTTCGGTTTCCGCATCCATGGGAATACGGCTTTCTCCGCCTGTGGCAGCCATGCGCCGGCGGTTGTATTTTTCCAGAAGTTCTCTGACAGTATGGGTACCGGTGCCCCTGATCACGGGCGGCCTGCGCACGGCTGCCGCCACCACTTCGTAGTTGATGACAATGATGCGCAGGTCCTGTCCCGGGGCCAGTTCCTCGATAATCACATCCGGACAGGCATGCTTTGCCTTTTGTATGGCGGTTTCCAGGTCTTTTTTTTGGGAAATGTCCACACTGATGCCTTCTCCCTGTTCGCCCCTGGCCGGTTTGACCACCACTGTTTTGTGTTTTTCCATGAACTGAACAGCTGCGTGCAGATCAGTATACATGATCTGTTCCGGCACCCGGATGTTTTGTTTTGCCAGAAGCTTGCGGGTCAGGCGCTTGTCATCGCATTTGGTCATCGCAACGGCTGTGGTCAAATCTGACAAAGATTCTCTGCAGGAGATGGTTTTGCTGCCCAGGGTGAGGGTGAACAGTCCGAATGTTTCATCCACAATGTCAATGCGGATGCCCCGCTGTTTGGCCTCATCCACGATGAGCTTGGCATAGGGGTTGAGGCGCGGGTATTGCTGGTGGGTGGTGTACAGGTCCTGGTTGATAGGGTTTTTGCGTTTGATGCAGAACACCGGAATCCGATGGCATCCCAGCTTTTCATACAATGCAATGGCTTTTTTGTTGTTGTGCATGACACTGATATCCACAAAGGCCCGGCCCCGGGTAAAATAATGTTCGCACAGATGCCGCACCAGGCTGATCCCCACACCCGGAAAATCGCTCTGGGGATCCACGGACAGGGACCACAGACTGGCCCCTTTTTCAGGGTCGTTGAAGGCTGCCACATGGTCCACCCCTGTGACCGTGCCGATGACCCGGTCCCGGGCCAGGTCCTTGGCGATCATATAAGTGCGCAGTTTATTGGCCCGCTTGTCCAGGATAAAATCCGGGTCCGCACCCTTCATACGGCAGAGGCTGTAGATTCTGTTGATGGCCTCTGCTTCCTGTCTGGTGGACACCCGCTGGACCACAAAGGGATTGCGGGTGCGGTGGTCCATGGTATAGTCATGGGACCAGAGCCGGAACGTGTGGGAAGGGTCCAGGAACAGTTTTTCCGGGGCCAGGGACACCACCACATGGGGGTCGATGATATACATGGCAATGTCCCGGCTGTCATATCCATATTGGGTCATGGTTTCCACGATGCGTGCATTGTCTTCAAAGGTATGGCCGAATACCAGCCGTCCCCATCCCATTTCCACGAACGCATCGGGTGTCATGCCTTTTGTGGCCGGGCCCCCCAGCTTTTCCCAGTTTCTCAGGGACTGGCCGAATCCACGTTCCAGCCGATGATTTGATTTGCCCATCAACCGTCTCCTTCCGGTTTCGTTTTTTTTTATATGAAAGCCGTCAGCCGCCATTACTCAGTTATCAGCTTCCAGTAACAATTACCAATTTTCCCTGTTGGTAACTACCGGCTAACAGCTAACAGCTAACAGCTAACAGCTAATGGCTTTCATGTTTTGTTGTGCCCGCTCAGGGCATGGTCGTTTATTGCGAAGATCTATATTCCATGCCGCTGGCACCAGTATTCCAGCAGGGCCGCCTGCCAGAGTTTGGAGCCTTTCAGCGGGGTGATATGGGATTCCGGATCTGCCAGCAGCATGTCAATGTAATCCCGGTTGAAGATATTCCGGTCCCTGGCAGCGTCTGTGTTCAAAATATTGGTGACAAAATCCAGGTATTCGCCCTGGAGGTATTTGAGGGCCGGCACAGGAAAATACCCTTTGGGCCGGTCAATGACCTCATTGGGGATGACCGAACGTGCTGCTTCCTTGAGGATATGTTTGCCGCCGCCGGCCACTTTGTGTTCTGCCGGTATTTTTGCCACCAGCTCCACCAGCTCGTGGTCCAGAAACGGGACCCTGGCTTCCAGGCTTGCAGCCATGGTCATGTTGTCCACCCGTTTCACAGGATCTTCGGTGAGCATTACGGTTGTGTCCATGCGCAAGGTCTTGTCAATGGCGGTGTCTGCGCCGCGCATGTCAAAGTGTTCCTGGATAAACTGTGTGCTGTAATCTTCTCCCTGAAAGGCTTTGGTGACCATTTCCAGGTATTCTTCATGGGACCGGTCCCCGAAAACAGAGCGGTAGTCCACCACCGGGTCAGTGCTTTCCATCATGGGTGGATACCAGTGGTAGCCGCCGAAGATTTCATCCGCTCCCTGGCCGCTTTGCACCACCTTGACATGCCTGGCCACCTCCCGGCTCAACAGATAGAACCCGATGCAGTCATGAGAAACCATGGGTTCACTCATGGCGGTAACGCAGTCCGGCATGGAGGGCAGCACCTGGTCCGCACCCACCTGGATTTTGTGGTGGTCCGTGGCAAAGTGTCTGGCAATGATGTCTGAATATAAAAATTCATCTCCTTTCTCATCGCCCACGCTTTCAAAGCCTATGGAAAAGGTTTTCAGATCTTTTTGTCCGGCCTCTGCCAGCAACCCTACCATCAGGCTGGAATCCAGACCTCCGGACAAAAGCATGCCCACGGGAACATCTGCTACCAGTCTGCGTTTGACCGCATCCTTCAGACTGTTGGTTACCAATTGTTTCCAGTCATCAAAGGTATAGTTTTCTTCTTCCTTGTCCCGGAGATACACTGGCTGCCAATAGGTCTTTTGGGTCATGGTGCCGTCCCGGGAAATGAAGGCGCAGGTGGCGGGCGGCAGTTTTTTAATGCCACTGATCAGGGTATGGGGGGCGGGCACCACAGAGTGAAAGGTCAGATAATAGTGCAGGGCCTGCCGGGAAATCTGTTTTTTGATTTTTCCGGTGGCCAGCAGGGCCGGCAGGGAAGAGGCGAACAGCAGACTGTTATCTGTCTTGTAAAAATAAAACGGCTTGATGCCCAGGCGGTCCCTGGCCATAAAGACCCTGTCTTTATTCTGGTCATATATGGCAAAGGCGAACATGCCGTTAAAGTGCTGCACACAGTTTTCCCCCCAGGCATGAAAGGCCTTGAGGATCACCTCGGTGTCTCCGGTGGTGTGAAAGGTGTACCCTTTCTGCGTGAGCTCCTCTTTCAGTGTTTTGTAATTGTAGATGGCACCGTTGAACACAATGATCAATCCAAGTTTGGGATCGATGAAGGGCTGGTTGGAGTGGTCGCTCAAATCTATGATCTTGAGGCGGCGGTGGCCCATAAGTGTCCAGATGCCGTGATAAACATCTTCATTATCAGGGCCCCGCCTGGCCATGGCCTGGTTCATCCGGATGACAGAATCTTCGTAAATCGGTTGCCTGTTGAAAAATATTTCTCCGCATATGCCGCACATAAGCTCTCCTGTTAAAGTTGAAACGGGTTAATAATTTGGTTTGGGGTTCAGATAATCCCAAAGGTATTCAAAAGCATAGACGGAACAAGAAAATTGCGCATCTAACTGTTGGTTTCATAACTGGCAATATATCGGATACGCATGAATTTGTCAATGTGGGGATGGCGGATTCAAGGGTTGTGCCGGCAGCTGTTTTCCTGTATGGAATGGAAAGCAATTTTATAAATGCCCTGGCAGTTATGATAAAAGGAAGCCTGGAATGGATATAGCGTATTGCAGCATCTGCGGGGACCGGATGGAAGCCAGAATACCGGATGATGATGACCATGTCCGGCCGGTGTGCGGCCGGTGCGGCCATGTCCATTATGAAAATCCCAAACTGGTGGTGGGGTGTATCCCGGTGCTGGGTGACCGGGTGCTGTTGTGCAGAAGAAACATTGAACCCCAAAAGGGAAAATGGACCCTGCCGGCCGGGTATCTGGAAAACGGGGAATCGGTCCAGGACGGGGCGATTCGCGAAACCCTGGAGGAAACCCGGTCAGAGGTGGAAATCATCTCACCCTACCGGATGTTCAACCTGGTGTTTGTCCAGCAGATCTATCTGATGTTCCGGGCAAAGCTGCTGGATGAAAACTTTGGTCCCACCAAGGAAAGCACGGCGGTGCGCCTGTTTTGCGAGGCTGACATCCCATGGGAGGATATCGCTTTTGAGTCGATCCGCCAGACCCTGAAAGATTTTTTCCATGACCGCCCAAAGCAGGCATATCCTTTTGCGATAAAGGATATCGCACCTCGGAAACCGGCATGATCTGTCTTACCGGACATGAAAAGAATTGTCTGAAGTTTTTTCCTGCCATGCAGGCTTCCATGGGCTGCTTTTTCAAAGAATGTCCGTCAGGATTTCAAACCGCTCAAAGGGCGGCATGATGCAGACACCGGAAAAATATTTCTTTGCGGTTTCCAGCATGTTTTTCGCCTGAACCGTGCCCGTATGCAACGGGTCATCTGATGTTTCCATCTCTCGGCGAAGGGTTTCGGGCACGGCAATGCCGTCCACTTTGTCGTGGAGGAAACAGGCATGTTTAAAGGATAGAAGCGGCAGAATCCCCATGATTTTGGGCACCGCCAGGTGGGCACAGCTGTCTGCCAGGGTTTGGGCGGTGGTTTCATCATACACCGGCTGGGTCACGATGAACCGGCATCCGGCGGTCACCTTTTTTTCCAGTCGCCTGATTTCGTTTTTCAGCCCGTTTCTTTCGGGACGGAAATCCAGTACCGCACCCGTGGTCAGGCCGGCATCATTTCCCAGGGTGATCAGTTCAAACACGTTCAGGTCCTTTACGGCCGTGCCCCCTTCCTGCTGCCGGGCTGCCGACGGATCACCGGTGATGGCGATGAGGGTGTCGATGCCCAGGGCTTTGGCTCCCCACAGTTCAGCCTGAAGCCCCAGGGCATTGTGATCCCGGACCGTCAGGTGCAGGATGGCTGGTTTGCCGGTTTTCTGACGTAACAGATGGCAGAAAACCATGGCCGACATCCGGGGCTTTGCCACCGGGTTGGTGGCCACACTGAATCCGTCAAAATCCAGACGGGCGATACCGGCCAGCTTGTCCAGCAGGACCCGGGGGTCATTACCGGCTGGAGGCACCACCTCGATGGTGGTTACAAATTTGTCGCTGTCGGAAATAAGAAATGACATGGGGTGTGTTTCCTCCTGTCAAAAGTTAACTCACGGTGTCAGTATGCCTTGAATTCGGGGTCGGGTCAAATCAAAACCCTGCTCCCAGGTGAAATCAGCAGTCACAGGAAAATGGTCCGAGGGATATTGGCCGTCTTTGTGGAAGGTCAAAACCCGTGGGGAGTCCGGCTGGATATTCCCCCTGTAAAGGATCCAGTCAATGTGGCGGCTGTCGGTTTTTCCGGTAAAGTTGTGAAAGGTGCCGGGTGGGTCCGGCTCAAACACCTCCCTGAAGCCATGGGCCTGAAAGGTCTGGAAGGCAGATGAATCATGGCCGGCATTGAAATCACCGGTGATGACCACCGGCAGCTCCGGCGGGAACTGTTGTAGAAAGGTCATGACCAGGCCGGCGCTGCGGGCCTGGACCGCCGGATCAAAATCAAAGTGGGTGTTTGCGGCCAGCACGGCCTGCCCCTGTTTTTCAAACCACCCGAGAACACATTGCCTGGGCCACCGGGACCCGGCCATTTTGGACGGGATGTCGGGAAAACGGCTGAGGAAATGGTGACGGTGTCCCAGACAGGTCCAGTCTTTGTGAAAAAAGATCATATTGGACTGCCACCAGGGCATATTTTGGTTGTACCGCCCGATATGGCCATATCCCTTCAAAGTCTTTTCCAGAAAATCCGCCTGAAAATGGTTCACCTCCTGGAATCCGATGAAATCCATCCGCAGCTGTTTCAGAAACTCTCCCACAACCGCCTTACGCCTGTCCCAGCGGTTTTCACCGTCACGGGCCAGGCCGAACCGCAGGTTCATGGTCATCACGCTGAAGGATGCAGGGTCTGTTTTCATTTCAGATGAAATTCTTTCTGTAAATTGTGTGACAGCCGCTGTGTCAGTGCAAATGCTTTTTCAACGGTTTTTTCCCGGTCCTGGTTCACCAGGCAGCAAGTGGCCGGAGAGATCAGGCTCTGGGCCAGGATCCGGTCCATGGGGATCCCTTTTTTTTCCAAAGCGGTCCAGATGGTTTTGAGTTTGAATGCCAGTAGATCCAGGTTTTCCTTTTCAAACGCGTCAATGCCGGTGGGCACTATCCCCCACACAAGAATGCCTCCGTTGTCCAGAAATTTTTTGACGGACCGGGTGCTGGCGGCAAAGATGTCGGCATTGGTATAGATATCCAGAGACAGAATATCCATGTCCAGGCCCAGCAGAAAATCCCAGTCCGGGTTGCCGCACAGATGAATGCCCCGGGGACGGTGAATCATGGAGAAAAACTGGTCCAGGTCCTGCTTTGCCTTCTGTTCCCCGTAGCCGGACATGGCGGAAAACACGAACTGCATGCCCGGTTCATCGATGAACATGAACGCGTTGGGGTTTTTCTGTTTGAGTTTACCCAGCTGCACATTGATGCGCTGTGCCATAAACTCGAACATGAACGGCCGCACCGTATCATCAAACAGAATGGGCCGTTCATCCTGATCCAGAATATTGAATCCAAAGCTTACCGGGCCTTCCAGCTGCCCCCGTATGGCCGGACGATCCGACAGATCCAGGTCAAGAAACTGATGATACACCGCAGAATAGGTAGCACTGATATCAAAATAATCCGGGTCATCAAAATGGGCCATGGTTTCTTCAAATTCTGCTATGAACCGGTCCATGGAAAATTGCAGGGTCTTTTTTTCAATATCCAGGACGATTCCGGGGAAATGCTCTGCTGCCTGGACATACATGTCCTCATAATAGTTGAGATGGGGCAGCTGGGGCCAGAACGGGATATCCAGAGTGAGGGCCGCCTCGATTGCCTGGTCCACGTCCGTGTGCGGCATCACCGCCATGGCGGTGGTCATCAGATTACCGGGTATGGGCATATCATTCTCCTGTCAATATTGTGGCGATGGTATGAAAAGGCAGGTTATCCCAGGATTTTGTTCAGGTCCTGGTCCGGGGTGCTGATGGGGGTCAAATTGTAATTTTTCACCAGCACATGTTGACACGGATCACCTTTTCCTGAAATCCTTTGGATTGGGTTCTGGATGCCTGTTTAGGCGTTGTCACGATTTCAGGGCTTCACCAATGGATTTCCCGAAGTTGAAGCAGTTCTCCACTGCCTGGGAATCCGGGTTCCATTTTTCACGCAACCCCTCGTTCAACAGCTCAAATCCGCCCTGTTCCAGTTTGTCGGATATCATTTTCACGGATTCACCGCTCCAGCCGTACGATCCGAATGCTGCCGCTTTTTTGCCCTTGAACCGCAGGCCGATCACCTCTTCAAACAAGCCGGCCAGGGAAGACAAAATGCCCTTGTTCACGGTGGGAGATCCGGCCAGAACCGCTTTGGACTTGAAGATCTCGGTGATGACATCGTTCTTGTCGGATGTGGAGACATTGAACAGCTTGACGGTGATGCTGCTGTCAGCTGAAAGGATACCTTTGGCAATGGTTTCCGCCATTTTCCGGGTACTTTCCCACATGGTATCATAGATAAGTGTAATCTGGTTTTCAGCATAGGCATCGGCCCATTTTACATAAGTGTCCACAATCTGCATGGGGTCTTTGCGCCAGATCACCCCGTGGCTGGGACAGATCATGTCCACCGGTACGTTCAGGTCCACCACCTCTTTTATTTTCCGGGTGACCTGGGCACTGAAAGGGGCCAGGATATTGGCGTAATATTTAATGGCTTCCTGAAACAGTTCTCCCTGGTCCACCAGATCATTGTACATCAGCTCCGATGCCAGATGCTGGCCGAATCCGTCGTTGCTGAACAGGATGTTGTCTTCGGTGAGATAGCAGAACATACTGTCGGGCCAGTGGAGCATCGGGGCTTCGATGAAGATCAGGTCCCTGGTGCCGATGTTGAGTTTGTCCCCGGTTTTGACCACTTTGAAATTCCAGTCCTGGTGATAATGGCCTTTGAGAAATTTCGCGCCGTTGGGGGTACAGTAGATGGGGGTGTCGGGAATGTGCCGCATCAGTTCGGGCAGTGCCCCGGAATGATCGGGTTCCGCGTGGTTGGCAATGATATAGTCGATCTGGTCTAAAGGGGTCTCTTTTTTGAGGTTTTCCACAAATTCATGGGAAAACGGGAACCACACCGTATCGATAAGTACGGTTTTTTCATCTTTCACCAGGTAGGCGTTGTAGCTGGATCCGCGGTTTGTGGTGTATTCCTGACCGTGAAAATGCCGCAGTTCCCAGTCGATTTTTCCCACCCAGTGAATATGTTCCTTGATTGCAAAATGCATGGTTTTCTCCTTTTTATTCTATGTAAATGTCGGTTAACTGGTTGATCATTTCATGAAATTCCTCATGCTTGCCTGTGCCGATTCTTTCTTGTTCAAGGGTTTCAAAATCCAGATACAGCTGATCATCCGTTTCCTTTATAAAACGGCTCTCCCCCATAGGATAGAGGATGTTGTTTTCTTTGTAGATGTGATCGAGCATCAGAGTAATATATTGTTCACACTCATGGGCAAGCGGGGCAGCTGCCGCAGTATCGCCTGATTTGAACCGGTCAAAAGTCTGGCTGATGGTTTTGATGTGCCCGCGGCCGGTGGTATGTTCCGTCAGCATGGCCTCGATGGGACCCTGTTCAGGGATGCCGGCCTGGATCATTGCCGGAAAGAGCAGGTCTTCTTCTTTTCCGTGGTGGCATTTGTCCACAAAGATCTGGAAAAATTCCAGAATGCTTTCAAAATGGTCGGTGTCAAGAGATTGATCTGATTTGAGAGAATCACACATTTTTCTCAAAATGCGAAAGACGATCTTTATTCCCTCGTGCTCATTTTTCAACTGTTCAATGGCTTTCATACTATTCTCCTTTCAGCATAAACCGTTCCATCCGGTTAGGTCCTGAAACCTTTGTCTGGTAAAGGGTCTCTTTTTCCCGATAGGGTCAGTTTCGGAGTTGCCGTGATGTCATGCATGGGGGTCTCCAGATAAGGGTTTGGTCGTGTAAATTCAGACACCGGTATATATACACCACAATTCAAGACATTCCAGGAGCGGGTAATTTCAATCTGCTTAAAAAAGCTGCGGGCTGATTGCACATGAACCATCTTTCGGCTGTTCCGGGTGCTGATTAACAAACGAAAGAGAGCCTGCAATCATGGCAGTCGAGAGAAATCGCATAAAGAGGATCTCTTTATTCATGCCCCAATGGCTTTATCAATAGATCTATTAAAGGCGGTAGGCAAATAAAAGTCAAGGATTGTTTTTTCGGGTGCCTCCTGTACAACGGATTCCCCCTTTTCAAGGAACAGATATTGCTGTGGAAATTATCTTTCTGCAGAAGAGTGGTGGGTGGACCGATTCTTTTTGACAACAGGGATTTTATTGATCTTTCCGGAAAAGCGCTGCCGCCGGCCAAGCCATACAACCATGAACAGACCACAAAAAAATGGTGTCAAACGATTAATGGATGATATATTCCGAGACAAAAAAGGGAAATCCCGATTTGGGCCATGCTGCCAGCATGGCCCAAATCGGGAGAAAAAAGATCTGTCAGATCTTAGTTGCCGGCCATCATGGCGGCGATGTCTTCGTCCACATCACCGGTGGGTTTGATGTCAAAGTTTTT
>JAABUB010000080.1 GCA_011389575.1 Desulfotignum sp.
GTTTCAAATGTATTCACATGCGGTTCCGGTTTTGCGAAAAAAAAATCGATCCAGACCGTTGTATCCACCAGCACCATCATGCGGTTCGTCCCTGCCGCCATTCATCGAGATGACCTTCCCAGTCGATTTTCCCTTTTAATTCAAGTATTTTTTTTTGCCTTTCATGCCTGAGCAGCTCGCGCAGTGCATGATCGATCAAAGCCTTTTGGGTTTTCATGCCGGTGGCTTTCATGCACGCATCGATCAATTTTTCGTCAAGTATCACATTGGTGCGTTTCATGACAACTCTCCTTTAAATATTTACTTACAATACACATTTTATCACGATTTATGTGTATTACAAGAGAAGCGAAAAATTATTTGAAATCAAGCCGGTTGATCCACTTCATTTATCAGCGGGACCAGGATTTCACCCATGGCAATGCTTTTGGGATACGCCACCACCCCTTTGCCGTCTTGCCACGTAAGGATGGAGCCCACTGCCCCTTCTTTGGGATCTATGGATGGAATCACCTGATGGCTTTTGGGATCAAACCGGAGCCGGTCTGCTCAATGGCATCATGGAGGTCAAACTTACAACTGCCCTGCAATTTGCCATTGGGATATTTTTTGGGGATATGATATAGTATTGGGCATGATGATGGTGCTGAAACCTGATAACGAATACAGGAAAAATAATACAATAATCTGATAATGAAAAAAAAAATACTTGTTACCGGAGCTGTCATTCTGATCTGCTTTGCCGCAGTAATGGCCGGGCTTTACGGATACAGCCGTACGGACCATGCAAAAAACCTGCTGGTTGATCACATCAATACCTTGATTCCCGGCACACTGAAGGCAGAAGGGATTCATGTGCTGGCTGCCGGATCATTTCTCCGTCTGGAAAACCTGCAGCTGCAGGATACACAGGGAAACACCTGCCTGGCATTTGACTCCCTCAGACTGGATCTCCGGCTCAGCGCCCTGTTTGACAAGGTCCTGGAAATTCAGAACCTGCACATCGACCGGCCCAGACTGCATCTTACTGCTGACAGCAGCGGCAGAATAAATATTGTGGATGCCCTTGTTGCCGAGGATGCCACGCCTGAAGATATCCAGGATGATGACCAGGAGCCGCTCGGCATTCCTTTGAATGTAAAGATCAAAAAGGCCGGGATCACCGACGGCTCTGTGGTCTTTTCTGATCCTGAAAACACTGTTTCAGCCGCAGCCGTCACCGTTGAAATATCGGATGCCGATCTGATGCAGCAGACAGCTGCAATTTTTGTAAAAATCAGCGATATATCCCTGTCCAATGCCGGAACCGCCATTGATATCAAAACTTTTACAGCTGCCGGCGCCCTGAAAGAAAATGATATAAATGATATTTCCATTGACCTGGATTCAGACCTGGCAGTTCTCACAGCATCCGGATCTGTTGAAGATATTTTTAACACCCGGAAAATGCATCTGACACTTGAGGCAGCAGCACACCTTGCCAAGGTGTCACAGATATCAGAAAACATGCCGGATCTCGGAGGCACCGTGGATTTGTCAATAACCGGCACCGGGTCCCTGAACAATCCGTCTGTGCAGCTGCAGATCAAGGGGCAGAACCTGGAAATGGAACAGGCCTTTGAAAAAGGCAGCCTGGATGTCGCAATGGATCTGGCTGAACAGGTGATGACCATTGAACAGGGACAGGTGAACCTGCTGGGCAGCAGAATGAATTTTTCCGGGTCAACAGATCTGTCATCGCTTTTTCCTGACGGGTTTCTGCATCCGGCCGGGGATATGGACCGTCTGGCCTATGTGGTGTCATTTGATCAGCAAGGGGGGGACTTTGCCCGTTTAGCCCCGTGGATGCCCGGATATTCAGGACAATTTTCCTCCCATGGCCGCATCCAGGGCAAGGGGATCTCCCTGGACACCCTTACCGCAGAGTTTGCACTGGCAGGCCGGGATCTTGGAGCCGCCGGGATTGTACTGGACCTTGTGGAGGTTGAAGGAAAACTGGACAACACGGGTCGGGCTGAAATCAGCCGGTTTCTTGTCCAGGGACAGGAAATGAAATTAACGGCTTCCGGCACAGCCCGGATTTTCGACAAAGGATTTACCCCCAAAGAGGTGATCCAGGTATCCCTTAAAACCACCGGACAAATCAATCCCGGACAATTTCTTGCCCCGGCTGATCCGAAAATTTACCTGCAGTATCTGGATACGGCCATTGCATTTGATCTGGATACAAACCTGGACTACACCGCAGGCACAACCCTTGACATGGCAGCAGTGCAGAACATGGCCATCCCCTTTCAAAAAATCGGGGCACAGATTGATCTGGGGGGAAAAAACGTGACTGTATCCCTGGAAAATATGGCAACGCTTGCAGCTGCCCTGGACATGGAAAAAAACAGGTATACAGCTGATCTTGATTTCAGCCGCAGTGATTTCGGGCCGTTGCTTTCAGCAGCCGGTATCACCGGTATCCATGGGGATATTGACGGATGGATCCGGGTTGCAGGCAAACTGCCTGCTGATCTGCCGCCGGCGGTTGCAGACCAGCTCGATGCGCTAAATGGCAGCCTGACGGTTGCAGCTGATGTGGGGGGCACGGTTGACACGCCGGTGATAAATGCAGACATGGATCTGAACGATCTGGCCTGGCATCTGTCCGCCCCCCGGATCACTGTTTCAGACCTCAACGGCAGGATTACCATCTCCCCGGACCATATCCGTATCCAGGATCTCAAAACCCGGATCAATGGCGGACAAATCTCTTTGAACGGGGATGCCGGTTTTTCCGGCAGCATTCTGCAGACCTGCCGCCTGGCACTGGATGCAAAAAACCTGAAAATCCCGGTGGCAGCCGGATCACAAAAAACCGATCAGATACAGATATTTGATCTGGCATCAGATCTTGCCCTGGATCTGCAACCCCGGGGGCTGCACCTGGAAAAAACCGGCGGCAGCAGTGCCCTTTCTCTGCCTGTGAAGCAGATAAAAGCCCTGATCGACCTAGGAAAAACCCGGATAGACCTGCAGGCGGGCACCACCATTAATCTCTCCTCCGGTCTTGATCCGGAAAATGCGCACTATGACCTGGATCTGACCTTTGACAATACCCTGGTGGGACCATTTTTACAGACAGCCGGTTTTACCGGGACCGCCGGGACCCTGACCGGGCAGGTGACCTCCAAAGGTGATCTTGGAACCCTCATACCCGGCCATATGCTGGATACTGCAGGTCAGGCTGAGGGCACCCTTTCCGTTACCGCAGATATCACAGACAGTGAAACAAAAGATACCAAACAGATGGATATGGCCCTGACCCTTTCGGGAAAAAAAATCACCCTGCCGGTGTCATCCACATCCCCTGGCAAAGAACACCTGTTTTTGGATACGCTGGAATCCGCCCTTGATATTCACTTAAATTATGCCGGGGCTGCAGCACCTGCCTCTGCCGGTGATTCAACAGGCAGTCTCTCAGCTGGTCCCAAAACCGGCATACCCGTGGAAACCATCCAGGCTGTCCTGGATCTGAACAGACCGGACGAAAAAAACACAGATCAAAAAAATCTGGATCTATCTGTGACCCTGGACCATACAACCGCTCTTGCCGCATCTTTCAACCCGGATACCGCAGATTTTGATCTGGACCTGACATTTGCCGGTACCCGGCTGGACCGGTTTCTGGAAACCGCCGGGGTTCAAGGGATACAGGCCGTGGTAAACGGCCATATGCTTTCCCGGGGCCGGGTGAACATTCGGCTGCCCCCGGAAATCACAAACAATCTGCAGCCGGCAAGCGGCACTGTCGCCCTTGATGCAGACCTGGACGGCACCTTTGCCCAACCGGATGTGAATGCACAGATCACCCTTACGGACCTGGCGTATCCGGTTCCCCGAATCAATCTTGCCATATCCGGGCTTAACGGCTCTGTAAGCCTGTCCAACCACCATCTGGCAATTGAAAATATGGGGGCAAATCTCGGCCAGGGCAGCCTGGAAATGTCCGGTGACCTGGAACTGGAAAAATTCATCCCGGTATCCGGCCGGGCCAGGCTGACAGCCGATAACATTGCCCTTTCCCTGGAAGATACAGCAGCAATCGCCTTTGACACAGATATAACCTTTTCCGGAACCCGGGAAAAATCCGCCCTTACCGGCACCATACTGCTGATAAAAGGTGAATATTACAAGGACTTTGCCTTTGGTCTGGCCGAGGCCCTGGAAAGCCGGAAAATGGCCGCAGCTGCGGAAAGCAAAAAAACAGAATCCGGACCCGGTATTCCCATGATTGAAAATACCACCATTAATATTGATGTGGATTACAAGGAACCGTTTGTACTGGACAACAACCTGGCCTTTATTCTGGTGGAACCTAATGTGAAAATTTCCGGCACCCTGAAAAATCCTGTGGTTACAGGACGGGCCCAAATCGTGGAAGGAACGGTGGTCTATCAGAAAAGAGAGTTTGAGATTGAAACAGGCATCATTGACTTTGTAGACCAGTTCAAAACCGAACCGGAAATAACTTTGCATGCAACCACAGAGATACGAAACTGGGTTATCCACATGGATATCAGCGGTAAAACTGACAACCTGAAATTCAGGCTCTATTCAAACCCGGCTGAAACCCATGAAGACATTCTGTCGCTGCTTGTCCTGGGCAAGACCACAAAAGAACTGGGGGAAGGGGGCGGCTCTTTTACCGGTATTTTTACGGACAAAGCCTCTGAAATGGTCAGTCAGGGCGTGGAATCATCCACCCCTCTGGATACCTTCAAGCTGGGGATGGATGATTCCGGTGATCAGGGGGCAAATGTGAATGTCACCATGGGCAAGCAGTTGTCAGACCGACTGAAAGTCATCTATTCCATGCAGACGGAAGAACAGGAGACCATCCATACCAATGCGGCAGAATACAAAATGCTGGAAAATGTCCTGCTCAGGGCATTCAATGATTCAAAAGGCGATTTTGGCACGGAAGTCACCCTCAAGCTGGAGTTCAGATAAAAATGATGCGGTTGGATAAAAAAAAATATACACGGATATTACTCCAAACAGGTATTGTTTTTTTTCTGGTGGTGCTGTGGGCGGTTGTCCCTGCCATTTCTGCCAATACTGTTGACAGCCGGCCGGTCATCTCAGAAGTCAGTGTGGAAATTCTGGGCGGTACAGAAAAAAGGCAGGCAAAGTTAAGATCCATGGCCATGAAAATGATCCAGTTTCAGCCAGGGGATCTGTTCACTGCCGAGGATCTGGATACCACAATTTCTCTGTTAAAGCAAACCGGACAGTTCAGTAAGATTGATATACCTGACCAGGATCTGGATGCCGCCTCCATTCCTTTTTTTTTCCGACTCACCCCGGTTATGCTCGTCCGGAAGATAACGGTGGACGGTGCATTTCCGGTCTTCAGCAATGCGGTTATCAAGGCCGCGGATTATACCACCGGCAGCCCTTTTTTTCCGGATCATGTGGAAAAAAAAATACAGGCGGTCAAAGCCCTGATGGCAGATAACGGATATGTGGCTGCAGATGTTGACATTACTGCTGAACCTGCGCCCGGACGGCAGACAGACATTGTGATCGACATTAAAAAACATACACCCCTTAAAATCGTAGACATTACCATTACAGGCAATACAGCATTTTCCGATATCCGGCTTAAAATGCGCATGAAATCCTATCAGCTTCCTGTGTTTTTCTGGAACAGAGGCGAAAGAACCATCCAATCGGATTTGGAAGCAGATATCAAAAACCTTGTGGCGTATTATAGAAAAAAAGGCTTTGCCGAGGCTGCCATAACCTATGATACACAGACAAATACAGACAAAAAAACCACCCGGGTGGTGATTGAAGTAGAGGAAGGCCCCCTGTACCGCGTTTCTTTTTCAGGAAACAAAGAATTTATGGACTATACCCTGAAAAAAGACATAACCATCTGGACAAAGGGAAACCGCAATGATTTCGGTTTGAAGCGCAGCATCAAAAACATCACAGACAGGTACCGGAAAGCCGGTTACAGGGACTGCGAGGTGCATTTCACCTCTGACACTGAATTGAAAGATGAAAAGCCGGTCCGGCATATCCAGATACACATCAATGAAAACACCCGCTATATTGTCAGATCATCCACTGTCAATGGAACAGACCTCCAGGATGCACAGGATCTTAAACCCCTTTTGAATACCCGGGAAAAAGGTTTTTTATATGACGGCCCTTTTGCCCGGAACATGGTTTCAGAAGACACCCAAATTTTGGAAAACTATTATGAAAGCAGGGGATTTGCACAAACACAGGTATCTGCTGATATCGCCTGGGAAAAGGCTGATAAAAAAGACAACGTGTTTGGCGATGTGGTATTTGAGGTAACCGAAGGATATCGCAGACAGGTTACCGAAGTCAGGCTTTCCGGCCTGCCGGACAGGTTTTTTTCAGATATCCTGCAGATTCTGAAAACACGGGAAAAAGAGCCGTTCATTCCTTCACAGGTAAATGAAGACCGGTTGGCGATTCTCTCTTTTCTTGCGGAAAAAGGATATATTTATGCAGATGTCCAGACCCGTATTGTACCGGACGGAAAAGATTACAAGGTTGCATTCCAGGTGGAACCGGACAACCGGGCCACGGTCGGAGGGGTATGGGTATTTGGCAATTTTGATACCAGAGATTCCGTGATTCTCCGGCACAATACCCTTGAACCAGGGGACCCTGTGTCTTTGAACAGTTTTGTTTCCCTGCAGAAAGAGATCAGAAATATCCAGTGCATTGAACGGGCGGATTTCAAAGCCTTAGGCCTCCGGGAAAATCTTGACCAGGTTTTTTTCCTGGCTGAAGTGGAAGAAAAAAAGCCGTATTTTCTGGAAACAAGCATCGGCTATGATACTGCCAAAGATGCCTATGTAGGGATATCCGCAGGCAACAGGAATCTGCTGGGAACCAATCGGAAACTGTATCTGGATGCCGGATTTTCCGGCATCGGGTATGATACCATCCTGGGCATAACAGACTTTGATTTTCTGTCACGACACATTTATTCGGATTTCAATATGTACGCGTCTGAAGAAGAGGAAAAAAACCAGGACTTCGGTACCCGCAGGTACGGATCATCTGTGTCATTTGAAAAACAATTGACCCCGCACCTGAAAGTGGGCACTGCCTTTAACCTGGAATCCAGAGAACAGTATGCCACCGGCGCGACAGCCGGTGTGAATCCAGATGTATACGAACCCAGGGGGATTATATCGGCAACCCCGTTTTTCACCTGGTCTTCGGTGGACTCCTATGCAAAACCCACCAGCGGGTTCTATTTCAACGCATCTGCCGGATATAACCGGGATATCCTGGAAGACCTGGACAATTTTGTAAAATACCAGATAAATGCCAAATACTATATCCAGCCCTTTTCCCGGCTGGTACTGGCATTCCAGGCCATGTACGGCACCATCCAGAGTTTTTCTGATGATCTTGATCTGCCCGATGACCAGCTGTTCTTTCTAGGGGGGATTTCAGATGTAAGGGGGTTTGACGAAAATGAGCTGGCAGTGGATGCCTTTGGTGATCCGGTGGGGGGCAAGACCCAGATTGCCGCCTCCATGGAAGCACGCATTGATATCGGCAATAATTTTGAGCTACCCCTTTTTGTTGATGCAGGCTCCCTGCGCGATACCACAAAATCCGGCAGCGATGAAGACTTTAAATTCACCCTGGGCTCGGGTCTGCGCTATATGACCCCTGTGGGTCCTGTGGGCCTGCTTTACGGATACCGCCTGAATCCTGAAACAGGTGAGAACTCCGGAAAAATCCATTTTTCCATCGGGTATACTTTTTGATGCCCCGCAAAAAAATATTTACATAGTACATAATATGTGATATTTCGTAACCAAAAAATTATCCAAAAAGGAGGCGGCCATCATTCCGTTTATCCATACCCATTTTGACAAATGCACCGGATGCAGCATCTGCCAGCTGGCATGCAGCATAGCCTTCACCGGCGGATTCAACCCCAGGCACGCCAGGCTGGATATCCGCCACAAAAGCGAACACCTGTACCATCTGCCGGTGGTGTGCAGCCAGTGTGAAAACGCCTACTGCATGCAGGTATGCCCGGTGGATGCCATCACGCGGAGCCCGGAGGGCGTGGTGCGGATTGATGCTGAACAATGCATTGGATGCGCCCTGTGCATCCAGTACTGCCCCGTGAACATGGTGCACCTGGACCCGGATACCAAAAAGGCGGTGAAATGCGAACTGTGCCAGGGAGATCCGGCCTGCGTTGCGGCCTGCCCCACCGGGGCACTGGTATTTGCTGCAAGCCCGGCCAAGGAGCAGAACCCCCATGACTGATGCCTATGCAGATACCTTCCTGGCCATTGACCTGTCAACAGGCAGCAGCAGCACCCTGGCAGTGCCTGATACCTTGAAGCAACACTTTATCGGCGGCAAAGGATTCGGCGCAAAACTGCTGGCAGACAGGTTATCCCCTGGCACAGACCCCCTTGGTCCTGAAAACATGCTCCTGTTCATGACAGGACCCTTGACCGGCACATCAGCACCTGCCATGCGGGGATGTGTGGTAACCAAAAGCCCGCTCACCCATCTGTTTCTGGATTCCTATTTCGGAGGCAGTTTTGCCCCGGAAATCAAATATGCCGGATATGACGGCATCATCATCACCGGCCGGGCTGAAAAACCGGTATATATCCGGATTGATGACGAGAAAGTGGAGATCCGGGATGCTGCCCACCTCTGGGGCCTGGATATATTGGAAACCAACCGCCGTATCAAAGCGGAATGCAATGATGACACCATTAAAATCGCCAATATCGGGCCGGCCGGAGAAAACCGGGTACTGTTTGCCCTTATCGCCTGTGAATTCAACCGCCAGGCCGGCAGGGCCGGCGCCGGCGCGGTCATGGGATCCAAAAATCTGAAAGCGGTGGCGGTACGCGGCACCCGGCTGGTGCAGGTCCATGACCCGCACCGGTTTAAACAGGCCTGTGAAAAAGCCCTTGGAGAACTGGCTGCCAGCCCGGATGTCCAGACACTCAAACAGGGCGGCACAGCCGCATCCGTAGAATTTGCCAGTGAAACCGGGCTTCTGCCATGCCGGAACTACCAGTTCGGCACCTTTGACAAAGCTGCGGCCTTAGGGGACCAGGGTCAGCAAAAACACCTGTGGCTGGGCACCAACGCCTGCATGGGATGTCCCATCGGCTGCGCCAAAATCGGGGCGGTAAGAACCGGGAAATACAAGAGCATGGTCACCGATATTGTGGAGTATGAATCTGCGGCCCTCATGGGGTCCAACCTGGGGATATCCGATATCCGGGCCGTGGCCCATCTGGTGAAATTGTGCGATCTGCTGGGACTCGATGCCATGTCCAGCGGCAGCCTCATCAGCTTTGCCATGGAAGCCTGCCAAAAAACCCTGATCTTTGCCCCTCCCGGTATAGATCTGACCTTCGGCAATGTGGCTGCGGCGGAACATGTGATCCGGGCCATGGCTTTTCAAGAGTCCGGCCTGGGCAAACTTCTGGCCAAAGGGGTGCGGGCCGCGGCCGAAGAGATCGGCGGCAGCGCATCTGACCTGGCCCTGCACACCAAGGGCTTAGAAACCCCTGCCTGGGGACCCCGGGGGGTGTCCGGCATGGGACTGGCCTATATGACAGCAGACCGGGGCGGGTGCCACCAGCGGGGATTCACTGTACCCTATGAACTGGCCGGCGAATGGGAAGACAAAAAAATCGATCCCCTGTCACCGGAAGGAAAGGCAGAGATGGTGATTGCGCTGCAGAATTATTCCGCCGGCACCGACACCCTGGTGAAATGCGATTTCGGCAGCTTCGGCATCAGTGCCGATACCTATGCAGACCTGTTGTCCGCAGCCACAGGCACCGGGTTCTCTGCGGACATTTTCAACCAGGTGGGTGAGCGTATCTGGAATCTCACCCGGCAGTTCAACCTGGACCAGGGCATGGATCCGGCATCCGACACCCTGCCCCGGCGGTTTGTCCAGGAACCGCTGCCGGATGGTCCGGCAAAAGGGCATAAAATTTCTGAAAAAGACATGGCAATGATGCGGCAGGCCTATTACACGGCCCGTGGATGGGACAGCACGGGAAAACCCACATCCAAAACCCTGAAACGCTTAGGAATAGTATCATGACACCACTGGTCAACAAAAAGGAAGCCAAGCGTATCGAGACCCGCAAACGGATTCTGGAGGCTGCCACCCATCTGTTCGCACGGCTGGGATACCACAAGACCACCATCCAGGATATTGCCTTTCACATCGGCATGACCACCGGAGCAGTATTTCACCATTATAATTCCAAAGCCGACATCCTGGATGATGTGGTGGCGGAACTGGACCAGAGTTTCGAACAATACACCGATTACCTGGAAAAAGAACATACCGACTACAATACCATGATCCACGGGATCATGGATATCTTCATGGACCGGTTCTACAACCAGCCGGATACCATTATCGCCCTGGCATCTCTGGCAGCTGAATTCAGCGGCATTCGAGGACCGGTGATTATCAAGGTCCAGGCCGCCTACGACCGGTTTGTAGATGCCTTTGAGGCGGCCCTGGACCGGATCAGCCCGAAACCGACCAACCGGGCCGCTGCCATCTGTTTTATCTCCGCCCTCCAGGGCCTGGCACTCCAGGCACTGGTCAGAGACGGTCAGATCGAGGTGGATGACCTGGTCAATGGATTTCTCAGCCTTGTCACCCACAACCAGTGCAGCCAGACAGATAAGACACAATAGATACCCCTTTGGTGCAGATACAGCCCTTTGATACAGACACAGAATGATACAAAACAGACCCTTTGAAAGAGACAGAAAAAAAATAGAAAGATAAACAAATGAAACAATCATATGACTATATCATTATCGGCGGCGGATCTGCCGGATGCGTGCTGGCCAACCGGCTCAGCTGCGATCCGTCCTGCAGCGTACTGGTACTGGAAGCGGGCCGACCCGATTATATCTGGGATGTGTTCATCCATATGCCTGCCGGCCTGACTTTTCCCCTTGGCAACAAATTCTATGACTGGTGTTATGAAAGCGAACCGGAACCGTTCATGCACCAGCGCGAAATTTTCCACGGCCGGGGCAAGGTCCTGGGAGGATCATCCTCCATCAACGGCATGATCTATATCCGGGGCAATGCCATGGATTACGAAAAATGGGCCAAAAATCCGGCCATGGAACACTGGGATTACGCCCACAACCTGCCCTATTTCATCCGGGCGGAAAACCGGCTCAAAGGCCCGGACCAGTACCATGACACCAAAGGTCCCCTGATCCTGGAAAGCGGACCGTGTAAAAACCCTTTGTTCCAGGCATTTCTGGAATCCGCCCAACAGGCGGGATATCCTCTGACCGATGATGTGAACGGATATCAGCAGGAAGGTTTCGGTGCCTTTGACCGAAACATACACAGGGGACGGAGGCTGTCCGCAGCCCGGGCCTATCTGCATCCGGTACTCAAACAACGGCCCAATCTGGACCTGGTCTGCCGGGCCCTGACCACAAAAATCATTTTCAACGGCAAAAAAGCCACGGGCGTAGAGTTTGTCAAAGGCAAAAGCAGCCGGCCCAGAACCGTCCGGGCAGGGGAAGTGATCTGCTGCGGCGGGGCCATCAACTCCCCCCAGATCCTCCAGCTGTCCGGGGTGGGCAATGCTGAGGAACTTTCCGCCTTAGGAATCCCCGTGGTCCATGACCTGCCCGGCGTAGGGGAAAATATGCAGGACCACCTGGAGGTCTACGTCCAGTATGCCAGCAAAAAACCGGTGTCCATGAACCCCTCACTGAAATGGTGGAAAAAGCCGTTCATCGGATACAAATGGCTGTTTCACAGATCCGGTGCCGCCGCTACCAACCATTTTGAGGCAGGCGGATTCATCCGGAGCAACCAGAATGTGGATTATCCCAACATTCAGTTTCATTTTCTCCCCCTGGCCATCCGGTATGACGGGAGCCGGCCCAGCCAGGAACACGGATACCAGGTCCATGTGGGTCCCATGTATTCCAATGCCGTGGGATCCGTTAAAATCACCTCTGCCGATCCCCGCAGGCACCCGGCCCTGCGCTTCAACTACCTGTCCACGGACCAGGACCGCAAAGAATGGGTGGAAGCGATCCGGTGTGCCAGAAAAATCATGAACCAGCCGGCGTTCACAGAATTCAATGCCGGCGAAACCTCTCCGGGCAACCACATCCAGACCGATGAGGATATCCTGGACTGGGTGGCCAAGGATGCGGAAACCGCCCTGCACCCCTCCTGCACCTGCAAAATGGGCACCGATGCCATGGCAGTGGTGGACCCTTCCTCCATGAAGGTGCACGGTGTGGAAAACCTGCGGGTGGTGGATGCCTCGGTCATGCCCTGTGTCACCAACGGCAACATCTACGCCCCGACCATGATGGTGGCGGAAAAGGCCTGCGACCTGATCCTGGGAAACACCCCGGAGCCGCCATCAACAGCGCCTTTCTTTCGGCATGTAAAAAAACAGACATCACTTCCCATGCCCCCGAAAAAATCAACTTGCCCCTGACAAACCGGCCCTGCAGGATGCAGCTGCAGGGCCGATTGCAGGCAGGGCCGGTAGAAATAGAACCCTGGTCTGTTTCATTTTCCCGTGTCTTCACTTATCTGTGCGGGAGAGTGTTTCTCTCTGCACACCCGGCACCGGTCATCAGAACAGTGTTCACAGGAAAAGCAGTCTTTACAGGGAAATTTTTTCGAACTCTCCGGCCGTTTTTCCGGCACATATAATTTGCCCGGCATCCCGGGTATGGAAACAAACGACATGAATTTTCCTTTTGAGACTTGAATCTTCTGTGCAGACCCGTAATGTCTATCATGGATCGAAAAATTTATGTTGCCCCTCACAAGGAGCAGTATCACCCCTGCTTACCGGTCATCTCTTCGACCGTTACCTTTATCACAGCGGTCTTTTCCAGCATTTCGTCCGGATAGGTAAATAACCGGTCCGAATATTGGGCCATGATGATATCCAGGCCGGCTTTCTTTTCTGCCGGGCTTTCCAGTATCCGGGCAGTGCCGGTGCCGATGACGCTTTTGAACGACACGCCCCAGTCACAGGCTCTGGCTGCTTCATTCATTTTCACCAGTTCATCCACCTCAAAACACACCAGGGGATTGGCCCGGATCAAATCAATTTTCCGGCCCGCAGGGGCACTGTGAAAATACAGGGCCTGGCCCTGATACCCATAGTTCATGGGAACGATATAGGGCACATTATTGTCCACTAAACCCAGGCGGCACACCTGTGCCTGTTTCAGTATCTGTTCAATATCTGCTGTCTTGATGATCTGTTTTTCCTTTCGCCTCATGTGCAAAGCTCCTTTTTATGTCACATGTTCGGTCCGTGACCGTATCACACCTTACCCGGGACCGCATCTGAAAAAAACGGTCTGATCATGTTTTTTTCAGCAGCATCATGGGCCGGGCCTTTAAAATTTTTCCTGCGGCAGCTACGGCTGTTGCCATGCAGATCAGGGTGGTCAGCACCAGGATGCCCGTAAGATACAACAGGTCCAGCTGCCAGAGGCTGTCAAAGAAATACCAGGACACGGCCCGGGAAAACCCGATGCTCAGCAGCACGGCAACAAAGGCGGCGGCAAATCCCAGGCTGCCGAATTCCAGGAGGGAAATCCGTTTTATATCAGCAAATCCTGCCCCCAGCACCTTGAGCAGGTTGGTCTGGACTGCCTGGCTTCGGGCCTGGTGCCGGGCAATGGAAAAAATAGACACAAGGCCGGCTGCAATGGCCAGCCAGGCCATAAACCGCACAGATACAGACAGCCGGTCCGTAATAAAGGTCAATGTGGTGATCATCTGGGTGACATCAATGATGGAAATATTGGGAAAGGTTTCCACAATGTTTTTTTTCAGGGAGAGCCGAAGGTCCGGTGGTACCCGGGATACTGCTCCCAGCCAGGTTTTGGGGGCATCATCAAGCACCCCCTGCTGGAACAGCAAAAAGAAATTGGGCTGGAAACTGTTCCACCGCACTTTGCGGATGTTTTTGATCCGGCCTTTCAGCACCATGCCCTGAATATCAAATGCCATCACATCATTGATGGCCAGGTTATGGTCTTGGGCAAAGGACTGGGCCACGGAAATCTCAAAAGGGGTTTCAGATCCGAAATCCCAGGGAGTTCGGGACAAAGGATCTCCCTGAACAATGCTTTCAGAGGTGTCCAGGTCCCTGCGGAAAGAAAAATTATGCTCCATACGCCGGGGCCGCCCCTGTGCTTCCCGATTATTTTCGCGGGTGTGAAAAGGGGTACCGTTGACGGTGAGAATTCTGCCCCGGACCATGGGGGACAAATTTTCCAGAATCCCTGTTTGTGTTTCCATAAATGCTTCCAGATCCCGGGTCTGGTTATCTTGGATATCCATGAGAAAAAAAACCGGAATTTTCAATCCTTCCGGCCGCTGGATCTCTGTCTGCAGTCCCTTTTGTACTTGGGGGATGAGGCATATCAGAAACACCCCCATGGCGATGGTGACAAAACAGGCCAGAGAAGACCAGATATTGCGGTGCAGGTTTAAGAACGCCATTTTGCGCACCAGGTGACGGGTTCTGGCCAAATGCCGGCACCATATTGCGCCCAGCCACCCTGCCCCGGCAAACACCAGAAATGCCAGGGCAAATCCAGCGGTAAAAATGATCCCGGTGGTAACAGACCCTGCAACAAGCACAGCCCCCAGGCAGAACCAGGCGATCCCCGGTAAAAAGGCGGCTGCCTGCCACCACCCGTTCACACCCGGGGCAGCCAGGGGTCCCCGGAGCAGGACCAGAGGTTTGATTGACAGAATTCTCACCAGCACAGGCAGGCAGAACACGATGCTGCCCAGTCCCCCCAGCCCCAGGGCCATCACCCATGTCATCGGCGCCATTTCCATTCGGATCCCGGGGGGCACCAGGCCTTTGAGCAGCACCGGGAACACCGGCAGCAGCAGCCAGGACAGGGCAATGGCAATGGCTGCCGCCAGGATGCCCAGAAAAACCAGCTGGGTAAACAAATAGACATACACCCCGGATCGCCTTGCCCCCAGACTCATGAGCACGGCAATTTCCCTGTGTTTCCCCCCTAAAAAGCCCCGGAACAGGTAGGCAGCGGCAATACCTGCCAGAAACAGGGCCACCAGAGAAACCAGGGCCATGTATCCGGTGAAATGGCCGGTGACACTGGACAGGCTTTGGCTGACATCCCGGCTGTCCCGGACACTGATTCGGGGCTGGTCCGGTGCCAGGGCCGCAAAACCCTGGCGCAGTTCCTGTGAAAGGGAGGACACATCTGTATCCGGCGATACCCGCACATAGGTATGGTACCGGACCCTGGAACCGAAATCCAGCAGCCCGGTATCTGCCAGATGTCCGATGCCCACATAGAGTTTGGGGGCCAGTTCCAGGGTGGTCAGGGCCTTGTCCGGATCATCGGCAAAAAAACCGGCCACAAAAAAATCCTTGTTTCCCAGGGTCAAGAGCTGATCCTTATCCCGGCCGGGTTCTTTCAAGGAACCTTGCATCTGGCCGGTGTCCTGTTCCCGGATACCCAGTGCCAGGGCTGTATCCCGGGTCATGAAAACCCCGGGGCCATCGTGGATGGCGGCACGGGCAGTACCGGATTCCAGGACAAACCCGCCGTAGAGGGGATAGGATGCATCCACCGCCATGACCTGTACCAGCCGGGTGGTCTCACGGGTACTGACCATGGTAAAGAACCGGATCACCCGGGCCTGCTCTCGGTCCGGACCCAGGACCCGGTGCACCAGGTCTGTCTCTGCCTGTGTAAAAGGGGCGTTGGCAGTGAGCACCAGATCAGCGGTTAAAATAGTGCGCAGGTTGTCTTCCAGGTGCCGGTCCAGGGACCGGCTGAAACTCTGGACCGCGACAAACCCGCACAGCCCCACGGTGAGATTGGCCACAAAAAACAGGGCAAACCCTTTGTTCCGGAGCAGTTCCCTGATGCCCAGACGGACCCAGAGCATCAGACAAGATTCCCGCGGGACAGGATTTTCACATGATGGCACTGGTAGGCCAGACCCTGGTTATGGGTCACCACCACCAGGGTTTTGTTTTCTTTTTGCACCAGATCAAACAGCAGGTCTGCCACCTTTTTTCCCGTGTCCGTGTCCAGGTTGCCGGTGGGCTCGTCCGCCAGAATCAGAGCAGGCCGGACAACCAGGGCTCTGGCAATGGCCACCCGCTGGCATTCTCCGCCGGAAAGCTGGCCCGGCAGATGGCCGGCCCGCTGGGTCAGCCCCACTTGCTCTAAAAGGGCATCGGTGCGGGCCTCGATCCGGTCCTGCCTGAGAATTTCCAGGGGCAGGCTGATGTTTTCTCTGGCAGTCAAATGGGGCATAAGATGAAAAGACTGGAAAATCATGCCGATTTTTTGGGCACGGTATCGGGTCAGGTCTGCCTCATTCATCTGGCAGATGTCAATGCCATCCAGAAGAATAGATCCGGTATCCGGGGTATCCAGCCCGGCGATCAACGACAAAAGCGTGGTTTTACCGCTGCCGGAATGGCCGGTGATGGCCAGTGTCCGGCCGGCATCCAGGGAAAAGCTCACCCGGTCCAGTACCGTCACCCGGCCGGAACCTGGCAGGTGAAAGGATTTGTCCACCTGGTTCACCGCCAGCATTACAGGCACTCCTTTACATATGGCAGCACCGTCCCAGCGATCTGCCGGTGGCCGGCCGGATTGGGATGGACCCCGTCCGCCTGGTTCATGTCCGCTACCCCTCCCACGTGGTCCAGCAGAAACGGAATCAAAGCAATCTGATATT
>JAABUB010000081.1 GCA_011389575.1 Desulfotignum sp.
ATGATTGTCGGTGAAAAACATTTCCAGAAAATGGATCAGGAATTGAAGGAGATCCTTGTCCGGGCCGGCCTTGAAGCCCAGCAGTACTGTGTGCTGTTCCAGAAGGAAGAATCTGATAAAGCCCTGCAGGCAATGATAGATGCCGGTATGGAGTACAGCGAATTTTCCGACGAAGACAAGATGATCGAAGTGGCAAAGGAAAAAGTATGGCCCGAATATTTTGACAAAGTCGGCGGCAAGGAAGCGGTCATGGAAGTGGTTGAAGAGCTTGAAAAAGCGGAAAAAGCCAGACAGGCCCAATAACAGCCGCCCGGCTGATTGATGGTTGAAAGCACAGGAGGGTGCCTTGAAAAACAGGGTACCCTCCTTAAAAAAAACTTTCAAAAGAAGGAGCACAAAGGTGAATCTCAACAGCGTCCTGAAAATCTCGATCGCTGTGCTGGATAATATCGAAGGGTATCTGTGCAAATTTTTCTTAAGCTTTTTTGTGATCCTTCTTTTTGTACAGGTTATCATGCGGACCATCTTCCAGAATTCTTTAGCGTGGAGCGAGGAAGCCTCCAGATTCGCATTTGTCTGGTTCGCCTTTCTCGGGGCATCCTATGCAGCCCGGCTGGGGGCCCATAACCGGGTCACCTTTCAGTTCAAATTGTTTCCGAAAATCGTGGGCCATGTGTCCCAGCTCATTGCCGACGGTATCTGGCTGGTGTTCAACGCCATTATGACGGTCAAAAGCATTGAAGTCATCCGGGATATGATGGAATATCCGTTTTACTCGCCGGCCCTGGATATCCCCATGCAGTATGTTTATATGCTGTTTCCCTTCACATTCATTCTCATGAGCATCCGGATTATTCAGGTCAATATTCTCATACATGTCTTAAAGCGCAAGATACTGGATGTCGACGATATCTCTTCGGAACTGGAGGATATCAAACGGGATATGAAGATCGAACCCGACAATAACGGACTGGAAAATGACAGGGGGAACAAATGATAACATCGGTGCTTTTTGGTGCATTTTCTATTCTGCTGGTGATCGGCGCCCCCATTGCAGTGGCTCTGGGCATGGCAGCCATGGCTGCATTCATGTCCATCGGCAAGGATGTGACCACCCTGGTCCAGATTGCTTACAATGCGGTCAACTCGTTTCCGGTCATGGCTTTGCCGGCATTTATCCTGGCCGGGGCTTTGATGCAGGGATCCGGTATTTCCCGGCGCCTGGTGGCAATTGCCGAAGTTTTGGCAGGCCGTATGGCCGGGGGCCTGGCCTCATCCACCGTCCTGGCCTGTCTGTTTTTCGGGGCCATATCCGGGTCCGGTCCGGCCACCACTGCAGCCGTGGGCATGCTGATGATTCCTGCCATGGTCAAGCGGGGGTATGACAGCGGTTATGCCTCTGCTGTCACCGCTTCCTCCGGCGGGCTGGGCATTGTGATTCCACCCAGTATTCCCATGGTTATATATGGGGTGACCGCCAGCGAGTCCATTACCAAACTGTTTATCGCCGGGGTTTTTCCCGGCCTGCTGATTGCCTCGTCCATTATTATTCTCAATTATATTATCAGCAAAAAAAAGGGATACAAGGCAAATGAAGATGAGTGGTCAATTAAAAAAACCCTGATTACCATCAAGGATGGATTCTGGGCCCTGATGGCGCCGGTGGTGATCCTCGGAGGTATATATTCCGGATTTTTTACTCCCACGGAAGCGGCCATTGTGTCCATTTTCTATACCCTTTTTGTGGGGATCTTCATTTACAAGGAATTAAAGCTGCCTGCCATTTTCAAATCCCTGGATTCCACCACCTGGCTGTCGGGCAGGGTGTTGATCATCCTGTTCACGGCCCAGGCCTTCGGCCGCCTGCTGGTGCAGTATCAGATACCGGATGCCATTGCTGCCTGGCTGCTGGCCCTCACCGGCAATGTGTACATTATCTGGGCGCTGGTAATTATTTTCCTGATCATGATCGGCATGTTCATGGAGACCCTGGCCACCATCATGCTGGTGACACCAGTGCTTTTGCCTGTCATGACAAGCCTGGGAGTGGATCCCATCCATTTCGGAGTGGTGCTGGTCATGTGCTGTGAGATCGGTTTTGAAACCCCGCCTCTGGGGGAAAACCTGTTTATTGCATCCGGCATTGGAAAGGTGAGCATTGAAGAGATTTCACTCAAAGCTATCCCGTTTTCAATCATACAGGTCGTGGCGGTGTTTGTGGTGGCCTTTGCCCCGGGTTTCTGCCTCTGGCTGCCCAGGGCACTGGGGTATTGATTTTTCAAAAAGGGGTAGGCTTTTGCCATTGCAAATAAAGATAGATCCAGCACGATAGATACGGTCATTTGCACATTTGGTTAAAATAATTGAATTGGAGGGCATCCCGCATGCAGCATATAAAAAAAGCATTAAAATCCGCTGAATCCCACAGCGAAGAGATCCGGCCCATTGTTCAGGGCATTCTGGATGACATCAGAAAAAACCGGGAAAAAGCAGTGCAGAAACTGGCACTGAAGTTTGATAACTGGAAAGATGATTTCATTCTGAGTGATGAAAAAAAACAGCAGTTGATCGACACGGTGCCGGAGCAGGTCAAAGAGGATATCCGGTTTGCCCACCGGCAGGTATCAGCCTTTGCAAAGGCCCAGAAAGACAGCATCCGGGAATTTGAAACCCAGGCCTATCCCGGGGTGCGCCTGGGGCAGCGTATTGTTCCCATGGAAACGGCCGGATGTTATGTGCCAGGGGGGAGGTTTGCCCATGCCTGTTCCGCCATCATGAGTGTGGCCACTGCAAAAGCAGCCGGGGTCAAGACCGTTATTGCGGCTTCACCGCCGCGGGGGGCCAGTATCGATCCGGCCGTGGCCTATGCCATGGATGTGGCCGGGGCAGACATCATACTTGAGATGGGCGGGGTCCAGGCTATCGCCACCATGGCATTCGGGCTGTTTACCGGGCAGCCGGCCAATATCCTTGCAGGCCCGGGCAACGCCTATGTGGCAGAGGCCAAGGCGATCCTTGCCGGATCCGGCCTGTGTGCCATCGATGTGTTTGCCGGCCCCACAGAGTCGGCCGTCATTGCGGATGATACCGCAGATCCCATGACCATTGCCGTGGATCTGGTATCCCAGGCCGAACACGGGTATGATTCTCCGGTCTGGCTGTTCACCGATTCACGGGAACTTGGGGAACAGGTGCTCAAGATAATGCCCCGGGTGATTGAGGACATGCCGGATTCGGATGTGCCGGCATCATCATGGCGGGATTACGGTGAAATCATTCTCTGTGAAAACCGGGAAGAAATGGCTGCTGTCAGTGACCAATATGCGGCAGAGCATATCCAGGTGATGACCCGGGATCTGGAGTGGTGGTGCAGCAATCTGAAATCCTATGGTTCGCTTTTTCTTGGGGAATACTGCACGGTTCCACATGGAGACAAGTGTTCCGGCACCAACCATATCCTGCCCACCAAAAAGGCGGGATATTATTCCGGCGGGCTGAATGTACATAAGTTCTTAAAGATTTACACCTACCAGGAAATTGAAAAGCAGGCCTGTGAAGAGATGAGTGCCCGGGCATCCAGGCTTTCCCGCGTAGAGGGCATGGAAGGCCATGCACGGGCCTGTGACTGGCGGTTGAAAAAACATTTTCCAGACCAGGATCGAAATTTTGAAGTGTATTCCCAGAAGCACTATTCATAATACTTTTGCATAATCCGGAGTCAGTTAATATGTCACAATCAGCAGAACAGATACGTGTTTTTTCAAAAAGTTTTACCCGTCAGGAACCCATCGGTGACCAGGCCATAGAAGCGGCTGTCGCTATTTTGAAATCCGGCCGGATTCACCGGTACAATGTCGGCAAAGATGAAATATCCCAGGCTGCGCTGCTGGAAAAGGAATTTGCAGGGTACATGGGAAAAAAATACTGCCTGGCCTGTGCCTCCTGCGGCAGTGCCATGTATCTGGCCCTGAAAAGTGCCGGGGTAAAGGAAAATGAAAAGATCCTGTGCAATGCCTACACCCTGGCCCCGGTTCCGGGTGCCATTGAAAATGCCGGGGCAAGGATTGTGCTGGTGGAGATCACCGATGATTATACCATTGATTTTGAAGATCTGGCTGCCAAAGCAAAGCCCGATGATGTCAAATGGTTCATGATGTCCCATATGCGCGGACACATGGCGGATATGAATAAAATTTTGGATATCTGTACGCAGAACAATATTACCCTGATCGAAGACTGCGCCCATACCATGGGAGCCAGGTGGAACGGGCAGTTATCCGGTACCTTCGGGAGTGCAGCCTGTTTCAGCACCCAGACCTACAAGCACATTAATTCCGGTGAAGGCGGACTGCTTGTGACCGATGACCCGGATCTTATTGCAAAGGCCATCATCTATTCCGGTTCATACATGAATTATGACCGGCACCTTTCCAGACCTAATGACACGGTGTTTGATGCCATAAGAGAGATCGTTCCCAACTACTCCTGCCGCATGGACAACCTGCGGGCCGCCATCTTGCGGCCCCAGATACAGTCCCTTGATGCCCAGTGCGAACGGTGGAACCGCCGGTACCGCCTGCTTGAATCTTGCCTGAACCAGATACCGGGCATTCACTGTCCAGAGCGGGACCCAAAAGAACAGTATGTGGGCAGTTCCATTCAGTTTACACTGGATACGGATAAGGAAACCGTGATCCGGCAGTTTCTGGATACCTGCCTGGCCCGGGGGGTTGAACTCAAATGGTTCGGCAACAAAAAGCCGGTGGGGTTCACCAGCGCCTATACCAGCTGGAAATATTTTGACAATCTGCCTGAATTGCCCAATACTGATCGTATATTGGCAAGAATGTGCGATATGAGAATCCCGCTGACCTTTGATCTGGCAGACTGCGAAAAAATTGCACAGATAATTGCAGATGTGGCTGACCAGATATTGCCCCGGGAGGCTGCATAAGGCATATACGATGTTTTTTTATTACCCAAAACCCTGATTTAAACAAAAAGGAATACCCCCATGAATTTTGCACAATTTCCCAGAAGAAGATACATTCACACCCCCACGCCCATCGAGCCCATGCCGGCGTTAAGCAAACGTATTGGTAAAGATGTCACCCTGTATGTGAAGCGTGACGACCTGCTTCCCGGTGCAGGCGGCGGCAACAAAACCCGAAAACTGGAGTTCTGTATTGCCGATGCCATGGAAAAAGGGGCGGATACCATTATCACCTGCGGTGCGGTACAATCCAATCACTGCCGTTTGACCCTGGCCTGGGCCGTGAAAGAAGGCCTTGACTGTCATTTGGTTTTAGAAGAGCGGGTAAAGGGATCATACAAGAAAGAGGCCAGCGGCAACAATTTTCTGTTTGAACTCATGGGGGTAAAAAGCATCGAGGTGGTGCCCGGCGGAACCGATATGATGGGGGCCATGGAGAAAAAAGCTGCCAGTCTTGAGGCGGAAGGCAGACATCCCTATATTATTCCAGGGGGAGCATCCAATGCCATCGGTGCGCTGGGATATGTGTCGTGTGCTGCAGAAACAATGACACAGCTCAATGACATGCACCTGAATATTGACCATATTGTTGTGCCGTCCGGATCTGCAGGTACCCATGCCGGCATGGTGGTGGGGATGGTGGGCTCCAGCAGCAACATCCCGGTCAGCGGTGTCAATGTATCCAGAAAAAAAGATGTCCAGGAAGAAATTGTTTATCAACTGGCCCTTGAAACAGCGGAAAAACTGGGTGTAAACACTGCCATTGACCGCAAAGAATTTGTGTGTTTTGACCAGTATGTGGGGCCTGGGTATTCGATCCCCACAGATGCCATGGTGGAAGCGGTAAAGCTGTTTGCACAGACTGAGTCGATTCTCCTGGACCCGGTCTATTCAGGCAAGACCGCAGCCGGATTGATTGATTTGATCAGAAAAGACCATTTTGCTCCCGGATCCAATGTACTGTTTCTCCATACCGGAGGATCTCCGGCCCTGTTTGCCTATATGGATTCTTTTCGCAAATAGCCGTCAGAAACAGGCGGCATACAGATGCATGAACAGCAGTCGTCCTTGCATTCCAGGACGGCTGCTTTGATATTGAAGTGCGGCGTGCAGACAACTCAGAGAAAGCAAAGATCATGACACAGACCCGAGAAAAAATCGTGGGCATCATCGGCGGGATGGGACCTGAGGCCACGGTGGACCTGATGCAGCGCATCATCCGCCTGACCCCGGCCACAGATGACAAGGATCATATACGGTGCATTGTGGACAACAACCCCAAGGTGCCCTCCCGGATCAAAGCCATTATTGAAGGGGACGGGGAAGACCCCGGGCCGGTCATGGCAGACATGGGCCGGCGGCTGGAAGCCTGGGGCGCGGATTTTCTGGTGATCCCCTGCAACACGGCCCACTATTATTATGATGCGGTGCAGCAGGCGGTAGACATACCGGTGGTCAACATGATCGACCGGGTGGTAAACCAGGTGAAAATCCGATTCGGCAAAGAGAAAAAGATCGGGATGCTGGCATCTCCTGCCGTGGCCATTACCCAGCTCTATACCCGGCGGTTTGAGGCGCTGGGAATGGCGGAGGTCTGGCCGGATACCGAACACCAGGACCTGGTTTTCCGTATCATCCGCCAGGTCAAAACCGGCCGCATTTCCCCGGATCTGCTCCGGGAATATGCCCAGGTTTGTGATCACTTAAGGGCCCGGGATGTCCGGGTGGCCATTGTGGCATGCACGGAATTGAGCGCCTTGGGCGGCGATCTGCCCCTTGCCACCATTGACGCTTCCCAGGTGCTTGCCGAAGAGATCGTCCGGGTTGTAAAACACACATAAAACGTAAAGGTGACTGCGCCAATGCCGGACAGGGCATTACTGCATTGAATGGTTTATCCGGGTATCTGCACCGGGGGGTGAACAGTAAGTCAGTGCCCATAAAGATCTAATCAAGATTTCTCCCGCTCCTGCTGCTGGACCGGCTGGTTTCTTTCCATCATGAACGGTGTGTCATACTTCAGCAAGTTTTTTTCCCAGAGATCCCATAAAGATTGATTTTTTGAAATTAAGTTTATACCAAATAGTATATACCATTCAGCCAAATGTCAACTTCTATGGTGAATTGTAGCCATCTGGAATAAACAACCAGGCAGAATTGGCACACAGAACGTCAGGAGTGACTGCCCAAAATATTCATTGCATGCCTCCATGTCAGTTCCGCCGCTACCATCTGTTTGCTTGACCAAATATCCTGAACAGGGTAAGGTATCCAGCATGAAAAACCTGTAAGCTCCAGACATCCCTCTGGTGGATTTAAGCAGATCGCTGCCTGTCTTACACTTCAAGGAGACAAAATGCAGGATCACACCCAGCCCGGCCCGGATGCCCTGTCCGTCTATTTTTTTCAGGTCGCCGATGCGGCGAACACTCACGCCGCAGATTCATCTTGTTCCCTGTTTCCTGTTGTCCGGCAAATTCTGGCTGCTGCAGCCCGGGTGCTGGATTCCGTGGCCGGAACATGCGAATCGCCGGTGCCGGAATGTGCCAGCGGATGCAGTTTCTGCTGCCATTCCCGCATCCATGTGATGCCCCTGGAAGCGGTTGTGATCTGTTCTTATGTGCAGAAACATTTCAGCCCGGCAGCAATGCAGGGTCTGAAAATCCGTATCCGCAACAATCTTACATATACCCGGGGCCGGTCCCTGGCCCAGCGGGTGGCGGTCAAGGACCAGACCCCCTGTATTTTTCTGGAGCACCATGCCTGTTCCATTTATGACCAGCGGCCCTTTATCTGCAGAACCTGGAATTCACTGAGCAGACAGGCGTGCGAAGCCGCTTTTATCTCCGGCAATCAAAATGCGGAAATTCCCTGTCTGTCTGCCCCCAATTATGTGTATACCCTGGCCCGGGACGTGGTCCAGTCGGTGTGTGAAACCATGCATCTGGAAACCGGGCGGTTTGAACTGGTGTCTGCCATGGACCATTGTTTGGAGATGAAAGATGCACCCGGAGACTGGACAGAAGGCTGTACCGTGTTCGGCAGGCCCGGACGTGAAAGCCGGGAAGATACTGAAAAAAACTGCGGAAAAGGAGGAATGTGATGATATCTTGTCCCATGCCGGTACCTGTTTTGGCCCCTTTCATGGAAATACAGGTGAAACGGTTGCTGGAACGGTATTTTCTGACGTTTTCTCAGCAGGACACCTGTATGGAGTATTTTTTGTGGGATGTGAAAACCAGGGACCTTGTTTCCCTTAACCTGATTCTTTCCCATGACCGGTTTTCCAAAGGAATGTACATATCAAAATTTTATCCCCGGCTGTTTCTTCAATTTCAACCCAGGTTTCTGTCAGCTGCCTGTTTTTTTCTGATGGTGCACCACAGTGCCGGTGTCTTCGGCCTTCCAGACCATTGCCGGATATCTCTTGAAACCGAAGAAAAAGTGTTTGCCGATTTTTATTCCCGGCTTGCCGATTTTCACTTTACCATCGCCCGCCATCGCCCGGCCAACCGGGTCTGTCTCAACGGATATTACCCGTGTCTGCCCATTGCCAGAAAAATCATGAATGAAAAATAAAAATGTTTCTGTAATCTCAGCAGTGTTGTGATATGATTGTGTATTGTCTGATTGGGTGATCCGATCGGACAGCATAATGCAAAAAGACAACAGCATAATGCAAAAATAAAACAAAAAGATAACTTCTGGCCTCGGATATTTTTATGGAAACACTACCCAGTATTACCCAGTCACCAGCACCCGGCACCTCCCGGGTGTTGTTTTGCGGGGACTGCCTGTTATTTACCCTTACATTGGATAAAGATGTGGCCGGTAATGCCTGGGTCCGCACCAATCTGGGCACAGCCGGCGTTGCCCGGCGGGAAATCATCGACCGGGTGGAAAAAAACGAGATCAAGCTGGATGAGGCCTGGTATGATATCCAGATGAATAAAAAAAGCGCCACAGAATTTCAGATCCTTTTACCGCTTCACCAGACCGGATATTTCCAGGCCAAAGGCTTTTTTATCCCGGAAAACCAGGGTGTTCCCGTGTGGCCGGAAGGCGATAATTGTGTTTTAAATGTGGAACCGGCCGGTACCTGCTGCGCCAATATTATTTACAATGCCTTTGTCCGCCAGTTCGGCCCGTCCAGATACAGTGCCGAAGGCGGAGGGGACCGGTCTCTTGCGCCGCTGATCCAGACACTGGATGCCAAAGGATTCACCGTGATCCCGGAGTCCGGAAAATTCCGGGATCTCAAAGAACAGGTGGGATTTATTTTTTCAACCCTGGGCTGTCGGGCTCTGCATCTTCTGCCCATTCATCCCACCCCCACCACCTATGCCCGCATGGGGCGTTTCGGCAGCCCTTATGCTGCGTTGAATTTTACAGATGTGGACCCGGCCCTGGCCCGGTTCGATCCGGCTGCCACCCCTCTGGAACAATTCATGGAGCTGGTGGATGCTGTCCATTATCACAATGGGTACCTGTTTTTGGATATTGCCATCAACCACACCGGCTGGGCCGCAGCCATTCACCAGTCCCATCCGGAATGGCTGGTCAGAGGAGAAGATGGAAAAATCAAGGCCCCCGGGGCCTGGGGCGTGGTCTGGGCCGATCTGACCAAGCTGGATTATTCCCATACCGATCTGTGGGAGTATATGGCGGAAATTTTTCTGCTCTGGTGCCACCGGGGTGTGGATGGATTCCGGTGCGATGCCGGATACATGATTCCCACGGATGCATGGGAATACATGGTGGCCAGAGTCAGACAGGAATATCCGGATACATTGTTTCTTCTGGAAGGCCTTGGCGGGCACCTGACAACCACCAGAGAGATTCTGGGCCGGGCCGATTTCAACTGGGCCTATTCTGAACTGTTTCAGAACTATACCAGAGAGGAAATCCAGCACTATCTGCCTTTTGCCACCCGGATTTCAGAAACCTGCGGCCATATGATTCATTTTGCGGAAACCCATGACAACAACCGGCTGGCATCGGTTTCACCAACCTATGCCAGAATGCGGACAGCTTTGTGCGCTTTGTTTTCCGTATGCGGGGGATTCGGCTTTGCCAATGGTGTGGAATGGTTTGCCACGGAAAAAATCAATGTGCATGAATCTCCGGGCCTTAACTGGGGAGCAAAAGACAACCAGGTGGACCATATCTTCCGGCTTAATCAGATATTGAAAATCCATCCCGCTTTTTTCAAAGATACCCGTCTGTCTCTTATTCATACAAGTGAAGCCCAGGCACTGGCCCTGCTGCGGCATAATGCCGGTGTAAACAAGCACCTGCTGGTGCTGGTGAATCTGGACTGGCAGGCCTCCACCCTGGTATCCTGGAATTTTGCGGATGTCGGTGTGGCGTGTACGGAATGGACAGACCTTTTGTCCGGCACCCGCATCAGACCGACCCTTATCAAAAACACGGCCGGCATCAGGCTGGCACCCGGCGAGGTTATGGCCCTGTCCCCGGATGCGGCTGACCTGGAAGTCCTGGCATCGCATCCATCCCGGGATCCACGGATGCCTGCAGTGGTACCGGAAAATGTACTGATCCAGAAAATCAAGGCCAGGGTTCTGGCTGTGAAAACCGCTCTGGACGGGTATACAGATGTGAGCAGTCTGAATCTGGATCAGGCTGCCCGGCAGCTGGCTGCCGATCCTGCAGCTCTTATCCGGTCCTTGAACAAAAATTCACCAGAAAGCCGCGTTATTCCCTTTGATGTTACAAAAGACCTCAAACGTCAGGTCATGGTCCCGCCGGGGTATTTTCTGCTGGTAAAAAGCCCTGTGGGGTTCCGGGCCGAAATCCTGGATGCGGCAGATGCCGTCCCCCGCTCGCTGGGATATGAGGAAGGGCTGCCCATGGCTGACGGCCGGTTCTTCGCCATTTTCATGCCCAGAAGTGTGAGAAAAAAACACAAAACCTGTGATCTGCACCTGCGGCTGTTTTATCCTGAAGAAACCCGGCGCAAAACAGCTGCTGTTCTGTTTCTGGCCCCGTTTGATACCCTGCGCCTGCGTACCACCTTCACCAGAAGAAACATTGCGGCAGATCCCGGGCTTACCCTGGTGGGGGCCACCCGCACCGGCGGCATGATGCGGGCCCTGGGTGACTGGGGAGAGCTTCACAGCAGATATGACGGTCTGCTGGGGGCAAATCTGAATCCTGACATGCCTGAAAACAGACATATGGTGCTGTCCCGGTGCCGGATCTGGGCCATTTTCCAGGGATACTCCAGAAAGCTTGCAAAAGATTGCCTCCAGAGTTTCACTTTTTCCTTTGCCAATGCCGGCCAGTGGCGCTTCCATGTGCCCACTTCAGAAGGCAAGTATTATGTTCTGGAACTGACCCTGGCCTTGTCGCCAACCGCCAACAGGGTCCGGCTGTCTGTCAAAAGGCCTGTGGCCAGAAACATATCCGGCCGGTTTCTGGAAGATGCTGCGCCGGTGACACTTATTTTCCGGCCGGACATCGAAGACCGCAATTTCCACGAAACGATCAAGGCGTTTACAGGACCTGAGACTGCGTGGCCGGAGGCGGTGAAGCACCACAGCAGCGGCTTTGATTTTCTTCTTTCATCAGGCCATCTGTTTTCAATGTCCCTGGCCCATGGCGATTTTGTCCAGGAGCCGGAATGGCAGTACATGGTGTACCGGCCTCTGGAAGCACAACGGGGTCTGGACCCTGATTCAGATCTTTTCAGTCCCGGGTATTTTTCTTTGGACTGCCGGGGCGGGGAATCTGCCACCCTTGTGGCAGAGGTGAAAGAGACCCTGGACCAGGCCCGGCATACGCTGGAGCACCCCGAACCGGACACCTGGCCGGCTTTTGATACCGGGTTTTCCCTGGACCAGGCCCTTTTTAAGGGACTGGACGTATTTCTGGTGAACCGGGGCCAGGATAAAAGCGTGATCGCCGGATATCCCTGGTTTCTGGACTGGGGCCGTGACAGCCTGATATTCTGCAGAAGCCTGATTGAACTGGGACGGATATCCGATGCCCTGGCAGTGCTCCATCTGTTCGGCCGGTTTGAGGACCAGGGCACCCTTCCCAACATGATCTGCGGCAATGATGCCGGCAATATCGAAACCTCGGACGCACCCTTGTGGTTTTTTGCCTGCTGCCGGGACATGATGCAAAAAACACAGGACAGCACATTTCCGGACCAGGACCTGGACGGCAGGACGGTAAAACAGGTGCTGGTTTCCATGGCAGAATCTCTTGTGGCCGGCACCCGCACCGGCGTGTGCGCTGATCCTGATACACAGCTTTTGTTCAGTCCTGCCCATTTTACCTGGATGGACACCAATTTTCCGGCCGGCTCCCCCCGCCAGGGATATCCGGTGGAGATTCAGGCCCTGTGGTACAATGCCCTTGTTTTTCTGGGGACCATAGATCCGGGCAGGGGATGGAACAAAATGGCACACACAGTCAAACAGGCCATTATGTCTTTGTTCTGGCAAAAGTCCCTTGGATATTTCAGTGACTGCCTCCACGGGAACGGTCCCGCCGCAAGAGCAGTGCCGGATGATGCCCTGCGGCCCAACCAGCTGCTGCTGCTCACCCTGGGGGTGGTGGATTCCGGCGACATGGCCCGTAAAACCGTGGAAACCTGCCTGGAACTGCTGGTGCCGGGAGGGATCAGGAGCCTTGCCGACAGAAGACTTACCCTGCCCCTGGCTGTTATTCATAACGGCATGGCCCTCAATGACCCCCATCGTCCTTATGCCGGAAGGTACCAGGGGGATGAAGATACCCAAAGAAAACCAGCCTATCATAACGGTACTGCCTGGACCTGGCAGTTTCCTGTATTCTGCGAAGCCTGGGCTGCCGTGTTCGGTCCGGACAGCCATGCCACCTGCCTGGCATGGCTGGGCAGCTGCAAACATCTGATGCGAACCGGTGCTGCCGGATATATCCCGGAAATTCTGGACGGGAATTTTCCCCACACACCCCGGGGCTGTGATGCCCAGGCCTGGGGGGTGAGCGAGGCGGCCCGGGTGGTACATAAATTATCTTCAAGGAGTACATGATATTCATGCAGGAAATGCAGATATATAAAGTCTATCCGGCAATACCCGAGTCCTTGTCCTTTCTGGATTCTTTGGCCAGAAACCTGTGGTGGTGCTGGAATGATGAGGCTGTTGATGTGTTTCGCCGGATCAATCCGGTGCAGTGGGAGGCAGTGGAAAAAAATCCGGTGCTGTTTCTTACCCGGATTTCCCAGCGGCGGTATGAGGAACTTTCGAAAGATGAAAGTTTTCTGGGGCATCTTAACTGGGTGAAAACAAAATATGAAAACATGCTTTCCGATGCCCCCCAGATCCGGGAACTTGATCTGGGACCTAAGGAAACAGTGGCATATTTTTCCATGGAATTCGGTATCCATGAATCTTTGCCGTTTTTTGCCGGCGGCCTCGGGGTGTTGGCCGGGGATCATCTTAAGGCATCTTCTGCATTGGGCCTGCCTTTAACAGGCATCGGTCTGTTGTTCCGGGAAGGATATTTTCGGCAATACCTGGACCATAACGGCTGGCAGCAGGAAACCTATCCCCTTATTGATGTGTTTGATCTGCCTGCCAGGAAAATCAGCAATGAAGCAGGAGTCGATCTTTTCATTGAAATCCCGGGGCCCAGGGGGGTTATCCGGGCATGTGTCTGGCAGATAAAGGTGGGAAAAATCCAGTTGCTGCTCCTGGATACCAATTTGCCTGAAAATTCAGAGGAAATCAGAAATATCACCTCCCGGCTGTATGCCAGCCACGGTGACATCCGGGTGGCCCAGGAAATTCTGCTGGGTATCGGCGGCATCAAGGTCTTGAAGGCCATGGACCTGTTTCCTGCAGTCTGCCATATGAATGAGGGGCATTGCGCCTTTGCAGGTCTTGAGCGGACCTGTATGATCATGGACCGGTTCGATCTGGAATTTCAGAGTGCATCCCAGGTGACCCGGCGCAGTGCCGTGTTTACTACCCATACCCCGGTGTCAGCCGGGCATGATGAATTTGACAAGGAGCTTGTCCGTCCCTATATCGCCCCGTATGCCCAAAAATTTGGTATTTCCGAAGATGAGCTTTTGTCCTGGGGAGAATTGCCCGGGATCAGGGAGAAAAATAAATTTTCCATGTTCTGTTTCGGGGTGGTTTTTTCAGGCTATATCAACGGTGTCAGCCGCCTGCACGGACATGTGGCAAGATCCATGTGGCAGGGATTGTGGTCCGGCCGCCAGAAAGAAGAGGTTCCCATTTCCCATGTTACCAACGGGGTTCATATCAATTCCTATATTTCCCGTCATAAAAATGCGCTTCTGGAACGGTATCTGGCATCGAACTGGTCCGGCCGCCAGTCTGATGCCGATCTGGTGGCGCGTATTGAGAGTATCGAAGATACGGATCTGTGGCATGTCCATGAACTGGACCGGGCCAAGCTCATCAGAAAAAGCCGGCAGCTGCTGGTGGCCCAGTATAAAAGGCGCAATGCCTCCCGAAATATGCTGGAGGAGGTATCTGCCGCCCTTGACCACCAGGTTCTGACCATCTGTTTTGCCCGGCGGTTTGCCACCTATAAACGGGCCGGACTGCTGCTCAAGGATACCTCCCGCCTGATCAGGCTCATCACCAGTGTGGAAAGACCTGTCCAGCTTGTGTTTGCCGGCAAGGCCCATCCCAATGATAACGAGGGCAAGGCCATTATCAAACGCATTGTGGAATTTGCAAGGCACCCTGAAGTGCGACACCGGGTGGTTTTTCTGGAAAACTATGATATCAATATTGCCCGGTATATGGTTCAGGGGTGTGATGTGTGGTTGAATACCCCCAGAAGACCTTATGAGGCCTGCGGTACATCCGGAATGAAAGCCGCTGCCAACGCGGGTCTGAATCTGTCCATACTGGATGGGTGGTGGTGTGAGGGATTTTCAGAAAACCGGGGATGGCGTATCGGCAACGGCGATGATTATGAAGACCCCAATTATCAGGATGAAGTGGAAAGTCAAGCCTTGTTCAATATTCTGGAAAATGATGTGATTCCGATATTCTATGACCGGCATCGCGGCAATCCTCCCAAAAAATGGATTCACATGATGAAGGCTGCCATGAAAATGGCTATTACAGATTTTTCCAGTGACCGGATGGTAAGAGAGTACTCCAACCGGTTTTATATTCCGGCTGCCAAAAATCTGAAGCATCTCATGGAAGATGCAGGCAGAAAAGCCAAGGAACTGGCCCTGACCCAGTCCCGGCTCAATGCCCTGTGGTCCCATATCCGTTTGTCAAAACCAAAGATTACGCCGGCAACGGATTTTGCTGTGGGAGACAGCTTCACCATTGTTGTGGAAGTTTTTTTGGGAGAACTTACGCCTGAAGAGGTGCAGGTACAGATATACCATGGTAAAATACGGGGTACAGGACAAATGGAAGGCAGCCGTGCCGAAACCATGGAGCTGCAGCATACCGTTGCCGCAGGCACCCATATTTATGGATGTCAGGTTACCTGTTCAAATTCCGGCCGGTTCGGGTATACGGCCCGGGTAATACCCAGCGGAGATACAGTATTAAGGAATACACCGGGATTGATCACCTGGGTTGCAGCAGACTGTTGATTAGTATAGATCCAAAGCCAAACCAGCACCAGATGTTCACGGGAAAATAATATGGCACAAAAACCAAGAATCCTTATTGTGACACCTGAAGTAACCTATCTTCCCAAAGATATGGGGAACCGGTCCAATTATTCAGCCAAAGCCGGGGGCCTGGCCGATGTATCGGCGGCCTTGATTTCAGCCTTGTTTGATCTGGGCTGTGATGTACATGTGGCACTGCCGGATTACAGATCCATATTTGACGGCAGTACCACCAAAACCCACAGCCAGGAACTGGCCAAGATCCGCAAGCGCCTGGACGATGAACGCATTCACCTGGCAGCGGACCGGGCTTTTTATTATTTGAGCAATGTTTATTCCGGATATTCCGACATGGACCTTAAGGTGTCTCTGGCATTTCAGCGGGAGGTCATCAACAACATCATTCCCCGAGTGGAACCGGATATCATCCACTGCAATGACTGGATGACGGGGCTGATCCCGGCCATGTCAAGGGAGATGGAAATACCTTGTCTGTTTACCATTCACAATATTCATACCATGACCTCCACCATGGCGGAAATCGAAGACCGGGGCATTGATGCGGCAGCTTTCTGGCAGCAGATGTATTTCAAGAAACCGCCGGTAAATTATGAAGAAAGCCGGGACTGGAACCGGGTGGATTTTCTCACTTCCGGCGTGTTTGCAGCCCATTATGTGAACACCGTGAGTCCCACCTTTCTTCGAGAAATCGTGGAGGACCGCCACGCCTTTGTGGAACCGTGTCTGAAAAATGAACTGGCCCATAAATATTATGCCGGGTGTGCCACAGGTATTCTCAATGCACCGGAGCCCGAGTTCAACCCGGCAGTGGATGAACTGAT
>JAABUB010000082.1 GCA_011389575.1 Desulfotignum sp.
GTGGCAATGGCAACCAGCAGGTCGGCCTTCTCTCCAATCATCTGCTGGGCAATTTGATTGGCTGTAGGCATATTGGCCTGGGCATTATGGACGTTAAATTCAACATCCACATTATTATCGCTGAGGTAGTCCTGCATGCCTTTCAAAACAGCGTCAAGGGCCGGATGCTCGACAAACTGGTTCACAGAAATAGTGTACGTTGCGCCATAAACCTGCGTGGCCAAAAGACACAAAAAACAGAGCAGCAAAATTACTTTGCTTACCTTTAGGGATAAGAACTTGCTTTTTGTTAACCAAACCATAATAATCCTCCAAAAGCTAAAATATTATCTCCATCCTGATACAGGTACAGTATTCAATACCTGTATCAGGACAACAAATTTAAATCAAGAAAAGAAAAAAATAACTCGGGTGGACCACTCGAGTCGAACTGGAAAACCTGCGGTTTGAAAATGCCGCCTGGGGGAGAGCGATTTCACCGGTTCGGTCACCATCGACCCGACCGTTGATCCGCTTCAAATCACCGCCGATCTTGATTTCGATGTTCTCGATGTCGAACAATTGACCGCCGTATTCGACCAGCCGGAAACCGAACCGGAAGCCCCTTCCGAAACCCCGCTGGATGCGTCTTTCCTCACCGGCCTGAATGCCGATATTCAAGTGCGGGCCGATTCCATTGCCATGCCGAAGGTATCGGTGAATCGGGGCGGTTTTCATCTTCGACTGGAGGACGGGCGGCTTCGCATCGATCCTTTGGAACTGAAACTGGCCGGCGGTACGGTGAAGGCATCGGCCACAGCACAGCCGGCCGGCTCACAGTGTCACCCTTGAAATTCGATCTGCACGGCGGCACAGTCACCACCGAGGTCTTTCTGGATGCGGCCGATGATCCCTTGAACGGCACCCTGGATGCGACCTTTGAACAGCTCGATCTGGCTGAAATACTGGACCCCTTCACCGATCTTGATTCGGATGAACTCGGAGTCCTGAACGGCAATCTCGATATAACCCTTACCCAGACAGATCCGACAGCCCTGGACCGGGACATCCTTTTTCCCTATCTGGGCACCCTGAAAATCAAGGAAAGCCGGTTCACCTATGTAAATTCATCCAAAGACAGCGACCTGAGCGGGGATATTCGCATCGACACGGCCGGAGAAAAGCCGGACCTGACCGCCGACCTCTCCTCTATAAACCTCGATTTCGATGATCTCTCCGGCTTAGTAGGCGCCGCGCCCGGGACCGGCCCGGATGATACCGCATCCCCGGCCCAGAAGCGAAAGGCGGCCCGGGAAGCCGGGGACGAGAAGGTTTTGCCGGAAGAACCTTACGAAATGGAACGGCTTCAAGCCATGAATGCCGCGGTCGCCTATCGAGCCAAAAAGGTGAATGCTCCCGATCTGCCGCTGGATGAGGTGGATATCGATTTCAACCTTAAAGGCGGCGGCAGAGCCAAATACTGGTTTCAGGGCATCTCCATGGCCGACCTGCTGGGTTCGGCCGACGGCGGCGCCTATCTTTTGATGACCGGCGGCCGACTCGACAGCCTGCTCAGCGCCCGGTCCCCGTTGCACATTACCGGCTCTTTTGAGAGTCCGGATGTTTTCCCGGACCGCTCCGCTCTGATCGTCCGGGGCGCCACCGCTCTGGGACTGGGCCTGGCGGCCCTGATCCGCTCTCTCGAACAGAATGCCGCTTCCATCGATGTGGAATCGGTGGAGGGCGGCATTCGACTGCGGGGCTTTGTGGAAAACGTGGCCCAGAAAGCGACCGCCGAACGGATCGCGGATCGAGTGAAAGGGGTGAGAAAGGTGGTGAATGACATTCAGATCAAATAAACCTCTCCTGACTCACCTATCGGTAAATCGAGCGCCTTTTCATACAGGGCATTGTTCCGGGAAACTGTTTTTTTAGATTTACGCCTGAGACTCATTTTAACTTACCCTTTAAATTGGACTATAATTTGTTCAAAACACGATGAACCTGTCAAAATTTGACACCATAGAATGCTGCATCAGTACATTTTTGATGTCCAACAAGTTCATGTGTGGATCAGCATACACTCCATGAAAAAATTATCTAACTGCATATTATGCTACTATGGAAGAAAGGATATTCCCATTATTATTTTGGGGTTTGATCATCTATGGGGCCATATCTATTATAAGGGGATTAATTCACAGAAAGCAATTTTCGAAAAGTGAGCGCGCTTTAGATATTTTGAAAAAAAGATACGCTTCTGGGGAAATAAATGAGCAAGAATTTTCCAAGATAAAATCCGATCTCATAAGCAGTTAATTGTGTTATCAGAGAAACAGAGATTTTTATCAATGTTGAAGAAATCGGGCATAAAAATTTTATGTCATGTTACTTCAACAGAAAAAGGGCTTTAAATGATAATATATATGAGGGCAGGGAATCTTATCTTATCATGAGACTTACCTGGAGAGGGTTGCCGAAATAAACCGGTTGCTTAGAAATCAAAAAAAATGGGGAAAGGTTGTGTTGAATGCGGCCGGGTATAAGACGGCAACCGGGCTGGAGTTTATTTTAATGATTTTCTTCCGGTTTCTATGGTGAGTTTGCCTACGCCGTCAACGGCATCTCGTGCATTCACACACAAATTAGCAAGGATCTGGTCTATTTGGGACGGGTCTATTTTCATCTGCCACAGATGAGCGGATGGTTTCCAGACCAGATCAATGTTCTCTCCGATGAGCCGGCGGAGCATATTCAGCATGCTTTCCACAGTATTATTCAAATCCAGCTGTTTGGGAGAAATGGTCTGTTTTCTGGCATAAGCCAGCAGCTGCTTTGTGATATCAGTCGAACGATTTGCTGCGGTTTGAATTTCTTTCAGGTCGGAATATAGATCATGACTTTCATCTGCCTGCAACAATGCCAGTTCTGTATGTCCCAGGATCATCCCCAGCATATTGTTGAAATCATGGGCCACACCGCCGGCAAGACGACCTACTGATTCCATTTTCTGGGCCTGGAAAAGCTGTGCCTGGAGCTTCTCCCGTTCCGCTTCGGCTCGCTTGCGGTCAGAAATGAATCGGGCCTGCTGAATGTTCTGGTAGGCAATGTTTGAAAGCTGATTACTCAGTGTGAATAGAGCACGGGCAACTTTCTCAAACTGTTCGCGCGACATGGGGTGTATTTCGTTGAACGCTTCTACCACAGCATCTTCATTTGCACCAATTTTATGAGCGTAAGTCCGCATCTTATCTTCAGTCTGCTCATCGTTTCGTACCTGACCTATCAACCAATTAGCCACGTGTCGTCCGCCAACGGAAATAGCAGCTCCGGCATCCCAGAGTCCCCCGCTCAAGCAGGTTTGATCTGTCGGCAATCAGGATTCGGTCGACCCAGGATGGCATCGGACTTGCAGCAATTTATCAAACCTTTCTCCGTCTTGCGGATGATGCCCCTGCAAAGGCGACTGAAGTTACTTGGTTTTGTGATGGGTGTACCGTCGGGTCGGGTGATGATTGACGCCACGCTGGTGGCCCAGGAAAATTCATCCTGCAAACGTTGAATTTCGGCCGGATTGAACAAATCTTCAAAACCTATCCCCTCGGTGCTGTCCATCGGCTGAGTGAGTGCTGAAAGGTTTTTCTTCATTACCGCTTCGGCCTGCCTTTGCTCGGTAATATCGCTCATGAAACACAAAACTGCCGGCTTTCCATTCCATTGGATGATGACGGCATTGAGTTCAGCCCACAGGAGGCTGCCGTTTTTGTGAATAATACGGAAGGCATAACGCTCTGGCAGTTCCTCACCCCTGAGTCGTCGGACGTGATAATCCATGACCATTTCGCGATCATCTTCATGAATGAAATAGAAAAATGGTTTCGACTGGAATTCTTCTGTGGAGTAGCCCGTTAATTCTGTAGTTCTGGGGTTATGGAAGACTATCTGGCCATCTTGTGCAACAAACAGGGACTCGCCTGTATGCTCAAACAGAAGCCTGTATTTTTCTTCACTCTCATATCTGCTTTTTTTAATTTTGTCAAAGGTACTGCTACGCCATTCGAATCTATCAACCACTCAAAAGTACCTGGGCAAAATCAGTGATGCTGAGGCCATGCGGTGAATTGACAATCTGCATGAGTGATTTCATTTATGTCCGGGTGAAAATTTGTTTTTCAGCCCGGCTATTTCAAAGAGCATGTTCCAAAATCAAGAGTTGAAATGGTATTCACAATTTTTACGGGCCGCAAATATTCATGCAGTGGTCGAGTAGACTGGGGCCTTCCTCGGTGATACTCGGTTGTTCCTTTCATATATTGCCGGACAGGAAATGCGCTACCTGACCCTTGATGATGACGTCACCCTGCTTGCCGCCCGGGAAGATCCGGCTGGATTGATCCGCAGCCTTGATCGTGCCGTGATCGATGAAATCCAGCGGGCACCGGAACTTTTGCCGGCCATAAAAAAATCCGTTGATGAAGATCGCCGTTTTGGCCATTTTCTGCTGACCGGTTCTGCCAATCTTATGGTGCTTCCAAAGATAACCGAGTCGCCGGCCGGATCCCGATTCCCGAAGCAGCCGCCACAGTAAAGGAAAACGAGCAGACCCTCTATAAACAGAAGGCATTCAGGACTAAGAATACCCTGCCGTCTTCAACTGCTGATATTCCTTTGACAAATAGAAGGAAAACAACGCCGCGACGCGAACGGCCAATTCCTGGTACATCAGGGCGCCCTGGTCGTCGGTGCGGCTGAGGAAAGCAAAGAGTCCGTATTGTTCTGCGGTGGGCAGGTCGGGCACCAGGCCGGGGCTGGATTTAAAGATCGCCCGCACCGCCGCCCCCGGGTCTCCGCAGAGGATCAACCCGGCCCGGTCGGCGGTCAGTTGCATGACCCGGAAGGCCCCGACTAGATCCTCTTCTTCGGTGCGCTTCCGGACAGGCGCCGCAGTGCCGGATTTTCGACGGTAGATGTCCTGGGTGGTGTTGAGCATGTTCTGGGCATGGGAAACATACTGCCTGACGTTGCCGACTTTTTTGGCCATTTTGGTGGCCTGACCGGCCATACGGCCGAATCGGCCGAGTTTGCCAAGGTAAGTGCCGAAAACCGGCATCAGTTCGACAAAGGTGAGGGCTTTATCGAATACCCCTTCCCAGACCTCCCGGGAGGTGATCCGTTCATGACCGAACTTGATGTGGGCCAGCTCCCCGCCGATCAGAAACCGGAGCTCGGACGGGGTCATAAACACCGGGGATTTGGCTTCAAAATGGTTCCCGCAGATCAGCATAAAGGAAGGTTTGGCTTCATACCCGCGTATGCCGGTATCCAGGTCCCCGAATGCGATGTAGGCCTCCACGGAACTCATTCGAAGCAGCACTGTACCGTCGGAGATCGCAGCGGCCACCTCCGGGTGGTTTTCCGGCGTGACCCGTTTGGCTAAAGATTTGAGGGAGCTGTGATCCGGAATCTTTCTGGCGGCGAGCATTCCCTGGAGTTTATGGACGGCGGTCCCTTCCCGACTGGCCGGATGGCGAATCCGACCCTGAATGTCTTCCGGGGAGAGCGGGGAAGCCGATCCTTGAGGCGGAACCTCTGTAGAGGCTGTTCCGAAACCGCCGCTCTCCAGCAGGTTCAGGAGGGTATCGGCCCGACCCCGCACCGGCCCCTCGGCCGCGGTTTTAAGTCGACGCAGCCGTTCTGGCACCAGGGGCTGAAGCACGCTGAGCGCACAAAGGGTGTCCACATCATCGATGTCCGGAACCCCGCGCAGATCCACCAGCAGCTCCAGCATGCGTACCCGCATCAGCTGGCCGCCTTCCCCTTTGGTGAGGTCGGCGTCCGGGGCCGGCAGCAGATCGGCCAGGGTTTCGTCCGGAAGTTCGGAAAGACGGCTTTCCAGCAGCCGAACCGCCTCCGACTGTTTTCCGAGTCGGCCCAGGGCACGGGCGTAGCGGATGTCCGCCATCAATTGTCGGGTCCGATTCTCTTTTTTTACATTTTTCAAATATTTATCCTGATTCAGGCGATTTCCCCATTGAGGGAATATCGGGTGGCAGTTCACGGCTTCTGCCCCCCTGCGGAAAAAAGGGGACGGCAGCTATCCTGTTCCTGGCTGGACCGATTAACACGAATGGACCGGGTATGTACCCCATGAAGAGCTTCCCTATGATTATAACCCTCCGGCAGGCTATGTGGCTTCCTTCCTGGATAAGTCCTGTCTTCAGTTCTTCCCTTGCCACTGGGACCCTGACCGCTGTTTTTTTGAATCTGATTTTTCAAATCGGGATGGCCAAAAAGGTGTATATCATGGTCAAGCCGGAGATCAGGTCATCGGACCTTCTGATCGATTTCCTGGAAAAGAACGGCGCTCAGTGGGGGGCCCGACCGGAAGTGATCGCCAAGGCTTGTGCAGCAGTCAATGAATTCATAGAAGCTGTGGTCGAGCATGCTCTCACTGATCAGGATATCAAGATTGAGATTGTTTTTGATGAATTCAGCCTTGATGTTCAGTTGTTCTATCAGGGAGAGCCCATGAAATTTCCTTGTGACCCGCCCGATTTAAAAAGGATTCTGGATGACAAGTTCGAACAGTTAAAACTCTCCTGCTACCTCATGGAAAGGCATACCGATAAGATTAAAAGCGTGACCAAAAACCGATTTGTGACACTCCATCTTCATTTTGAACATTAGCATGTCACAAAAGCTATACAAATATCAGAAAACACAAGGAAAATTTCAGTCGTTACTGGCCCTGGCTCTGAAACTGAACAGTTCCTGCTTTACCTGAATTTTATCCTTTTTCGGCTTCACGCACAACAGGATGCAGATTTCCCCCGGAAGGCGCCGCACTTTTCAAAAGGCCCTTCCAGGGAAAGCATCCGTATTAAATTTATTTAAGAAACTGCAGAAAACAGCCCCCGGGTGGAGCCAAGGGACCTGCTGTCAAGAAAAAAGATTAGCTGTTGGATTCCCGCTGCTGCCAGATACTGAAACCCATATCTGATATTTTATCCTTGATCCATGCAGTCTGCCGACTGGCCAGATTGCCGGGAACGGATCCCAGTTGTTTGACGCTTTCCCACAGTTGACTGAACAGATTCAGTGTGAATCCAAAAAGAGCGAAGGAAACGATAGCGAAATGCGCCAGAACCTGATGTTCATCAGATTGCATATTAGTTGATTGAATGATTGGTGTGGATTTCTCTATTTCCATTTGTTCCTCCTTGTCAAAAGTTAATATATGCCTGTTGGTACCTTTTGTACACTGCTAAAGACTTGGTACCGAAACATTGCCCGTGTGAATATTTTGTATATGAAATATCTCACATTGAAACGTCCCTGTCAAGGAAAAAAATTATTTTTTTTCCTTCAGCGTGACACTGATCGTACCCCGACCTGTGCTGAAACAGACAACATCGGTGGCACTGCTTGTCTCAGGATCACTCCAGAAAAGATTTTCCGGTATTTTTCACTGTATGGTTGTCTCTCATGTAGTTGGCCTGGCTGCCGTTGCGCATGATCGCCTCAAGCCCTTCCGGGTCATAGGGCTCCACCTGGTGGTCCGGGGCCTGGTCCGGGGTGGTTTGACGGCACAATTCGATATGCCGCTCCAGCTTGGCGATGGAAAAGGACACCAGCTCCTTTAAAAATCCGAAACTGTGCCGCATCTGGTGAAACCCGTATTTTTTCATGAGTGCGTACCCGGTGACAGCTTCTTTTTCGGCAATCTCGTTGGGATGCTCCTGGCTGGTGGTGCAGGCGGTCTGAATGGAGGGAAGATCCAAACGTTTGTTGACCTTTTCCATGATCAGGTTGGCAATATTAAAGGAAGTCAGCCCGAGGTTCACCGCATAATTGTCCTTGATACTGGCAATGGACGGAAGGCCGGCATGGACCACCATGATCCCGGGATTGACCACCTGGGCCAGTGTAATGCCGAACAGGGCCTCGGCATGGGTCAGGGTGATCAGACTGGACATGGAATAGGGAGCGGACAGTCCGGCCATGGGCATGGTGGAAACATAAATGGGGATCCCGTTTTTCACGCAGGACAAAAACGGCGGAATCATGCTGTCGATGATGTTCAAAGGGCTGTTGATGATGGAAAACTGGATGGTGAATCCCCCCCGGCTTTCATGAATCTGCCGGGCCTTCTTTATGCCCGCTTCCGTGACTGCGGCGGCATACACCGGTTTGTCGCAGTTTGCGATAATGGTTTCCATGACCTTTACTTCCTGTTTGGGAACAAGCACCCCTCTGGCCATAAAATCGATCACATCGGTCTGATTGACGATACGGGCGATCTGTGCAATATGGTCGAATGTCGGTTGAACCAGCTCCCGGCTGGTGTCGTCATACACAAAGGGGGCGGTACCGCCCACACCAAAGGAATTTTCCCTGATCCAGTACTGATCCCGGTTGGGCGTGTCGGCAAGGGCCTGTTCCACCAATGGAGACAGCACATGCAGATGTTCGGTGGTGTCATCATAAGCAGCCATGCCCGTTCCTTCCAGAATCTGTCTGACTTCCGGGGAACTGCACCGCACCCCGGTTTCTTCCAAAACCCGTAACGCATCCTGATGGATCTGGTCCAGATATTCATTGCTCACTAAATTCATTTATTTTCCTCTTTCGTTGATGGTGAATTGCATCCCGTCCCAGGCGAACACCATATTGTCAAAGCCCGCCTCAAGGGCACGGTAATCTGTAAAACTGCGGTGCCAGTATTCCTCCATGTGGATAAACACCACTTGTTCTGCCTGTATCCGCCGGCTCAGGGCAACGGTCTGCTCAAACGTGTACAGGGTTTTCCTGGATATGTGATCATCCGGATACACAAACCCGTGTCTCAACCCGGTTTCGAACAGACCCGGCTGGATGAACAGAACATCCGGGTGCTGCACCGCAGGGTCCTCCTCGGGAAAGGGCTTGATATCACAAGGAGCATACACTGCCCTGCACCCGTTTTTTTCAAACACGTAAATATAGGCCACCTGGTCCCCGCGGTCCACGGGCAGGGCGGTAACCTGAATATCCCCGATCATGGTCTTCCGGTCAAAGGGTTCACAGCGCAGAAATCCGGATTTTTCATAAAATGACACCAAAGACCCGTAGGCGGTTTTGACATGCCGGAAAGCTTCCAGCAGCTGCCGCGGCATCACCAGGCGGATGGTTTTGTCCGCATACGCCTCCCATGTCCTGAAATCAATGGTCATCTGCTCCACCACCCGGAACCCTTCAATATGGTCCGGGTCCAGGTGGGTGAGCATCAGATTGCTGACCACATCGATATTGGACTGGTTGAGCTGCCGGCATATTTCGGCCGGGGTGTCGATCAGGATATTTTCATCATGCACAAAGGCGGCGGGGCCTCCCCGTTCAAAGGGACCCCCCTTTTGCCGCGCTTCCGTACAGATGCGGCACCGGCACAATGGTTTGGGGATTACTGTGCATCCCCCGGACCCCAGGACCGTAAACTTCATGAAACCCTCCGGGACCGGTTCCTGTTTCCAGGAAATTCAAGGGGCCGGGTACCATCCGCTGCATCTCTGTTCACGATTTCTGTGGTCCCTGCTCTTCCTTCCCACTTTTGTCTGCCGGTCACCTATTTAAACGGATCCCACCGGATGGTTTGTTTTTCATACGCCGGCGGAAACTGCCTCAGAAACTCGTCATAATAATACAGCTCCTTGAAAGAAGCAAACCGCAGCCCATAGGCAGCCTTGGGACGCTGGTTGATTTCATCGGGATCGATTTTGGCGGCAATGATATCATCCATCACATCATCCATACCGGTCCCCATGGCAAACCGCAGCTTTTCCCGGTTGGCTATCTGTTCCGGGAGCATATCCCGGAACGCCTCACGCAAAACAAATTTTTCAATCTGTTTTTCCCCGTAAATTTTCCATTTCATGGGAATTTTTTCTGCAAACGCCACCACCCGGGTGTCCAGAAACGGGGTCTTGTACAGCACACTGTTGGCCATCCAGCTTCGGTCCATCCGTCTCAAAGCGGTATTGTACGCGATGTCCAACAGCTTTTTTGCCAGCCGGTCCCGCTGTTCCGGGCTTTTGACCTTGGGATTTTTCAGCACCATCCGGTACCCGCCGAAAAGTTCGTCCGCACCTTCTCCCACCAGTACGGCATTGCTGTATTCCTTGACTTTTCTGGATACATAATAGTTGGAAAGAATGCCGGATATGCAGTCTTCATCAAAACTTTCCAGGTACCAGACGGCCTGGGGAATGATGGAGTCAATATCCTCATCCGTGATTTCATACACAAAATGTTCCAACCCTAGAAAATCAGCCATCAATTTGGCATTTTCAAGGTCCGGACCGGGCGCCCGCTTGACCGCACCGGTGAACAGCTTGATGTCGGGATTGAATGTTTTGGCAATGGCCGCAATAATGGAGCTGTCCAGACCACCGCTCAGAGAAACGGCATTGGCATCGTCCATCCGCCGCTTGACCGCGTCGATGAGCAGCTCCCGCAAAATGGCTGCTGCTTCGGCAACCGTGTCCCCCGGGTCCGGTACATCCGGCCTGAACGGCTCATATTTTTTCAGACCATCATAGGAACTGTAAAGGTGTCCGGCAGGGAGTTCATGGATATCGAACTGGACATGATCCTTCAACCCCTTCATTTCACTGCTGAAATGGAACACCTCTCCGTTCCACCCGTAGAACAGGGGCCTGGCACCGACCCCGTCCCTTGCCAGGATCACTTCATCATCTTTTTCAACGATGGCGCATACATAGCTGCCGTCCATATGGGAGAAACACTCCCGGTCATATTTTTGATACAGATCGATAAACAGATCGATGTCCCGCTGGTTGCTGTCGGACCGCTCATTGAACAGTTTGCCGTCAAACAGAATATAGGGCGCATCTTCAAGACTGGAGCAGATGGTTCTTTCCGGAGACAGGTTCATTTCGTTGGCACCCAAAGCCCCGCGGCTGTCGGGTATGGATCGGACGCTCGTATTGTCGGGCCCCCTGTGGCGCATATCCTTGAGTATCTTACCGACCATCTGGGCACAGTCGTCATCGATTTTCCCATGTTGGGAAACAATTCCTGCTATACAGGCCATTTGTACACCTCCTGTTGTTTTTGCTGGTTGAAAAAGATGGCTGGAAACAATTTTACCAATATCATTGGTTATGAAAAAAATACTGAGGTGAAACACATATTGAAATACAACCAATTCGGCAAAATCATGAACTGCTATTTCCTTTGGTTATAAATTATGTCAATTCAAATATTTCATAATTGAATTATATGACACAAAATAATCCACATGTCAATACCCGAAGTCAACCCAAATCTTTCGCCTGTTTTTTTTCAGGCCTACCCAAGGTTCATTTCGGGATTTTTTTACCGGGCAGGATCAGTTTCACATGATTTTGGGATCAACAGACTCTTTGAAGTGCGTGCGGCGTTTCCGGATTGCATGGAAACGCCGCACGATAGAGTCTTTCGACAGTGTCAGAAGCCTTTGGGGTTGTTTGCGCTTTGATCAGGCAAGATCGAAGCGGTCCAGATTCATGACCTTGTCCCATGCAGCGACAAAATCGGTCACAAATTTTTCCTGGCTGTCCGCACATCCATAGACCTCGGCCAGGGCCCGGAGCTGGGAGTTTGCACCAAAGATGAGATCCACGCGGGTGCCGGTCCATTTAGGTTCGCCTGTGGCACGGTCACGGCCCTCAAACAGGTTTTCATCTCCTGAAACCTGGGCCCACTCGGTTCCCATGTCCAGCAGATTCACAAAAAAGTCATTGGTGAGGGTTTCCGGCTTCCGGGTGAACACACCATACGGTGATTGTTTGAAGTTGGCATTCAGCACCCGCATCCCACCGATGAGTACCGTCATTTCAGGTGCGGTCAGCGTCAGCAGCTGGGCTTTGTCTATCAGCATCTCTTCTGCCGACACCGCGTATCTGGCTTTGAGGTAGTTGTGGAACCCGTCCGCCGCAGGTTCGAGTACGGAAAACGACTCGGCATCGGTCTGTTCCCCGGAGGCATCTGTCCGTCCCGGGGTAAAGGGAACAGTGATATTGTGACCGGCATTTCTGGCAGCCTGCTCCACGCCGGCACATCCGCCCAGGACAATCAGATCGGCCAGGGATACCATTTTTTTGCCTGACTGGTTACTGTCGAATGCTTTCTGGATGTCTTCCATGGTCTGCAGCACCACTGCCAGCTGTTCAGGCTGGTTGACTTCCCAATCCTTCTGGGGTGCCAGGCGGATGCGTGCGCCGTTGGCTCCGCCGCGCTTGTCCGAACCCCGGAACGTGGATGCAGAGGCCCAGGCCGTGGATACCAGCCGGGAAACAGACAGTCCTGAAGCAAGGATAGCGGCCTTGAGTTCTGCAATGTCCTGCGCATTGATCAGCTCATGATCAACTTCCGGCACCGGGTCCTGCCAGATCAGCTCCTCTGCCGGAACTTCCGGACCAAGATACCGGGACCGGGGGCCCATGTCCCGGTGGGTCAGCTTGAACCATGCCCTGGCAAAGGCATCTGCAAATTCTTCCGGGTTTTCCTGATAACGCCGGGCAATCGGTTCGTACACCGGGTCAAACCGCAAAGACAGGTCTGCCGTGGTCATCATGGGCCGGTGTTTTTTTGTTGGATCATGTGCATCCACCACCATGTCCTCTTCATTCACATCCTTGGCCAGCCACTGATTTGCGCCGGCCGGACTTTTTACCAGCTCCCATTCATATTTGAACAGCACCTTCAGATATCCCATATCCCATTTGGTGGGGTTGGGTTTCCAGGCTCCCTCGATACCGCTGCCGATGGTGTCCCCGGCCTTGCCGCTGCCGAAGCTGCTCTTCCAGCCCAGACCCTGCTGGGCAAGGGGGGCGGCTTCCGGTTCAGGCCCCACCAGAGAAGCATCTCCGGCGCCATGGCACTTGCCGAAGGTGTGTCCGCCGGCCACCAGCGCAACAGTCTCTTCATCGTTCATGGCCATGCGGGCAAAGGTTTCTCTGACATCACGGCCGGAAGCAATCGGATCAGGATTGCCGTTGGGGCCTTCGGGATTCACGTAAATCAGGCCCATCTGTACGGCGGCAAGGGGATTTTCAAGGTCCCGGTCACCAGAATACCGGTTGTCGCCCAGCCACTCGTCCTCAGCGCCCCAGTAAATGTCTTCTTCCGGCTCCCACACATCTTCCCGGCCCCCGGCAAACCCGAAGGTCGGCAATCCCATGGATTCTATGGCGCAGTTGCCGGCCAGAATCATCAGATCGGCCCAGGAGATTTTTTTGCCGTATTTCTGCTTGATGGGCCACAGCAAACGGCGGGCCTTGTCAAGGTTCACGTTGTCAGGCCAACTGTTGAGGGGGGCCAGGCGCTGGGACCCGGAACCTGCACCTCCGCGACCGTCGCCCATGCGGTAGGTGCCGGCACTGTGCCATGCCATCCGGATAAACAGCGGGCCGTAATGGCCGTAATCTGCAGGCCACCAGTCCCGGGAGTCGGTCATCAGTGCATACAAATCCTTCTTTATGGCTGCAAGATCAAGGGTTTTGAATTCTTCTGTATAGCTGAATGCCTCTCCCATGGGATTGCTCAGGTCCGAGTGCTGATGAAGGATTTTAAGATTCAGCTGATTGGGCCACCAGTCCTGGTTTGATGTTCCGCCTCCGGCAACCTGTCTGCCTTTTTTCCCTGTAACAGGGCATTTGCTTTCTTCATTGGACATGCTAATTTCCTTATTTTTTGGATTATAAAATCAAATATTGCATAATAATGCTTATCAAAAACGGCAGAAAATTAAACGCGTGTTACCATTTTTCGATATCTTTCCAGGATCTGACTCATGACAGGTTCAAGCTCATCCGGCTGGATGACCAGCAGATCACCTTGCCGGGCCCGTGAGAAAATGGTATCCACGGCCTTGTTCGGCTCCGGAACGATTTCAATATTTTCTTTTTTGAAACCACCCTGCATCAATCCCTCATAAACCAGGGCCGTGGTTTCCCCGATCGGTCTGTTTCGGGGGTCAAAATCAGTCAGCAGGATATAATCGTACACCAGAGCCAGGGCCTTTCCGTAGTCAATGATTTGCCCGGTGGTGCGATTTCCCGTCCCATGGCACAAGGCGACCTTTCTCCCTGGCGAGAGCCGCGGCAACAACCTGGCCATGGCATGGGCTGATTCCGAATTATGTCCATAGTCCAGAAGGAGTTTGAATTTCTGGAAATCAAATAAATTCATACGGCCGGGGTTTTGATTGGGCGAAGGATGAAATGTCATAATGCCGTTTCGAATCTGCTCAACGGGAATATTCACACCATGCAGCACACCTATGCCGGCAAGGGTGTTTGAGATATTAAAATCTATTATTCCGCCGAAGGTAATGGGAATTTGTTCCAGCGTACAGATGATGACATCCAGTTCACTTTCTCTGATAATGACATTCCTATCGACCACCGTGACAGCGGTGCCCCCATTTTCTATATGGGTTTGCATCTTTTGATTTTTCGGGTCCAAAGAAAATAAAATGACATTTCCCCGGGCACGATCCAGAATGGTCATTGTCATTTCATCATCCGCGTTTAAAACAGAAGTTCCTGTTTCCTTGACAGCCTCCACGACAGTGGATTTTACCATGCACAGATCTTTGCGGGTCTCTATCCAGTCATTACCCAGGTGATCCTCTCCAATATTGAGCACAACACCCACATCCACCTCACTGACGCCAAGGCCGCGTCTTGCGATGCCCCCGCGGGCCACTTCCAGAACAATGTGGTCCACCGATGGTTCCCTGACAACAATCCCGGCGCCTTCAGGACCGCTGTAATCTCCGGATAAAATCGGCTTCCCGTCAATTAAAATTCCCGTGGTGCACGTCAGGCCGACTATTTTTCCGGAATACTTCAAGGTATGGGCAATCAGTTTACAGGTGGTTGTTTTACCGTTTGTTCCGGTCACGGCCAAAACAGGCACCCGGGTGTAACCCATGGGAAAAAGCATATCCACAACCGGCTTTGCAACATTCCTGGACTGCCCTGTTGTGGGTTCAAGGTGCATTCTGAAACCTGGTGCGGCATTCACTTCAACCACCTTCAGGCCGGATGCCTCAAGAGGAAGCGAAATGTCTTGTGCCAGGACATCGATACCAACGCAATCCAGCCCGATAATACGGGCGGCCCGTTCCGCCATGAATCGGATATCCGGACTGACCTCATCAGTGACATCGGTGGCGGTTCCACCTTGGCTGAGATTGGCCGTGGCCTTAAGATAGACCTTCTCCTGATTCCCCGGGACAGAATCCATCGACAGGCCTTTTAAGGACAACAGTCTTCTGGTCATGTCATCGACCGCGATCCGGGTGAGCACCTTTTCATGCCCGAACCCCCGAAGCGGGTCTGAATTCAGCGTTTTGATGAGATCATGGATAGTGGATCCGCCATCGCCAATAATATGGGCCGGTTCTCTCTTTGCCGCAGCAACATATTTTCCATTAATAACCAGAAGACGGAAATCTCCCCCGCTGACATAGGCCTCAACGATAACATCGGGGTGATAGGCACGGGCGGCATGAAATGCCTTCTTTAATTGATCCTGATCAATCACATTGATGGTGGACCCGTTGCCGTGATTCCCCACATCCGGCTTGACAACAACGGCAGTGCCCAGTTCTTTGAAAGCAGCCAGGGCCTCATCCTCAGAAGAAACCATACGGCCTTCCGGAACCGGAATGCCGGATCTTTTCAAATAGGTCTTGACCCTGGTTTTTTCATCGGCAGTCTCCACTGCAATGGCCGAAGTATGGGTGGTTATGGAGGCTTGAATCTGTTTTTGATACGCACCATAGCCCAATTGGATATGGCTGTCTTCGTTCAGCCGGACAAAAGGAATGCCCCTTGATCGGGCTTCTTTAACAATACTCCAGGTCGTTGGCCCCAGCATATGGTCTTCACGCAAAACCTTGAGATCGGCAACAACCTGGCTGATATCAAAATGCCTGCCCCGGGCAACGGCTTCAAATATAGATACTGCTTGTTTCGCCGCTTTTAAGCCGACAGATTCCACAAGGTACCGGAAGACCACAATATACATTCCCTTTTGTGATGTATCCAGGGTTTTGCCGTATCCAACGGCCATCCCGGCCAAACACTGAAGTTCAATGGCAATATGTTCTATAATGTGGCCGGCCCAGGTGCCTCTTTCAAGCCGCTGAACAAAACCGCCGGGTTTTCCAATGGAGCAGCCGTGTTCCTGAAGCGTTGGAATAAGTGTCAATAAGCGGTCTGAAAAACCCTCTATTTTATCTGAAGGCAGATCCTCATAGGCTTTAATGTCCAGAACCATAAATATGGCAGTATGCCGCGTATGTCTATTGGGGCCGCGTAATGCTCTCAATTCTTTA